>JAIOHO010000105.1 GCA_019912905.1 Anaerolineae bacterium | reverse complement strand
GGACAAGGAATACAGCGGGCAGAACGAACACACCCGCCGGTTTGACGAGTGCCAGGACTGCCACAACGAACACTCGCTGGAAGTTCGCTTCGAAGAATGTTCGGACTGCCACGAAAATGTCGATATCACCTCGGCTGCCGACGTCCGCATGATCCGTGCGGATGAAGATCTGCTCGATGCGGACCCGGTGGACTATGACGGCGACGGCGACGTGACCGAACCAATCGAATCCGAAATCCAGTCGTTCCATGACGCCCTGCTGGTGGCGATCCAGAGCTACGCGGCGGATACCCTCGGCACCGCTATCATCTACGACTCGGCCAGCTACCCATACTGGTTCATCGATGGCAACGGCAATGGGGTTACGGATGAAGGCGAAGTCAGCGGCGATACCCGCTATGCCAGCTGGACCCCGACTCTGCTGCGGGCAGCCTACAACTACCAGTACGCGGCCAAGGACCCAGGCGCGTTCGCTCATAACCCGCGCTACATCATGCAGGTTATGTACGACAGCATCGAGGCCATCGGCGGTGAAGACGCGGTTGCGACCTTCACGCGGCCAGAAATTCTGGACTAAACCGGGCGGATCACTTCCGTAACGTCTCTTCTCAAAGGTCGGGTGCCCAACGCGCCCGGCCTTTTATGTTGCCGCGCTCAGGATAGCCAGCCAGAAAAGAGGAAGTCAAAAGGTGTCCGCAGATCCACCATTTGCGGAATCGAGGGTCGCTGATTGTAAAATGTAAGCCGCCCTCTGAAAAAAAGCGATCGTAATCACGTTTGGAACAGGGGCCTTGCATCTTGGCAATCGCAGACCAGGAGAAAGGCCGCAGGTTCTGTCTTCGTGAAATAATTACCAAAATTGAAATTCTTGTAATAAAAGCTTATAGTGAATGTAGAACCCTCCCAACGTCATCGCCCAGACGATCTTTCAATTCGATATCTTTTGCTCTGCTGCCTGTATGTATCTATGTATCTAGGTTAGGAGTGAATGATGTTAACCTTTCGAAAGTTCCTCGTTCCTGTGGTGCTTGGGCTTATCTTCCTGATTGGCGTCTCGGCAGTCTATGGCGGTGGTCCACCGCTGAACATTCATGAAACGGTGCGCGAGACCGTGACCTGGACAATACCTGCTGGTCAGTGTCCAAGTCTACCCGCCGGCCTTTCTGTTTCTGGTACGGGTGAGCGTCATGCGGTCATCAATACCAAAGAGAATTCTGATGGGAGCAGCCAGATCATCATTAATGACGTCGTGAAAGGCACCGCTGTCGATAGCAACGGCGATACCTACCGCTTTATTTATACGAATCATAGTATTCAATCTGTACCTGCGGGTGGCCTGCCGATTCAATTTGAGATGAATGACAGTTTTGTGCTGAATGGTCGCGGCGCTGCCGGTAATCTGGCCGTTGGCTTCGTGATCCGCTGGTCGACTACCGATCCGAACGATCCAACCTGGCCTCCACCTAACGTCGAGATCGTGAATCTGCGTGGAGAGGCATTCCTCTGTGATCCGATCTGAGTAGTGATTCAATTCTACGTAGGCTGGGGAGGGTTCTTCAAAGGAGCCGGTGGTGAATTCGCCTGGCTCCCGAAATGCATCGTTGTTTTTCTCAAGACGCTGAGTGTCGTCAGCGGGTTTGTCTTTAGGGAGAAGGAAAGACATGAGAGGACAGCGCTTCCTGGCCGAATTGAGCAAGCATTTCATTCCCTTATTCACGCTGGTGGTGGTGGTCCAGGGTGTCCACGTGATCGAACACGTCATTCAGTTGGTACAGGTCTATAAGCTGGGCATTCCAGAGGACAACGCGCTCGGGCTGCTTGGCTATGTATTTGCCTTGCAGGGTACCGAAGAATGGCTGCATCTGGTATTTAATACGAGCTACTTCCTGCCTCTGCTGATTTTGGCAGTTCTGCTGCGTCCGCTTGTCCCGTCGATTGTGCCACGCTGGGTGTTTCTAACTTTCGCCATGGGTGGTGTGGCTTTGGAAGGGTGGCATGTGATCGAACACAGCGTGATCATTTCGCATGTGATTGCCAATCGGGGGTGCCCATGCCCAGGGATTCTGGACCCCATCTTAGGGATAGGCGATACCCTGCTGCACTTCTTCTACAATGCCGTGACATATGGATCGATCTTACCTGCCTACGGGTACGTCATGCGGCGCTGGACCAGGTCCAGGGGGGTGTTGCGTTCTGCTGAGGCAGGCTAGGGGTAGTGGACAGCGATCAGCCGTTCAGTGAGCATCCGTCGTTTTATGCCGCATCGCCCTGTCAGGCAGATGATGAGCCTTGACACAATCGCGACTGTGTCCTGCCGGCCCCTCCCGGTGCTTTGCTCCGACCTCAAAATGCGGCATAATGACATACACCCTGTTTCCAAGTGATCTGAGCGGATGATGCAGACGACTATTCAGTTGGATACGATTCCTGTGCTGGAACCCGGCCCGATGCCGCGCGCCTTTCACCTGATGACCAAGCCGCGCGGCGCGATCTGTAACCTGGACTGCCAGTACTGCTACTTTCTGTCGAAAGAACGCCTGTATCCCAACAGTGGGTTCCGCATGTCGGACAACCTGCTGGAAGAATATACGCGCCAGTATATCGAGGCGCAGCAGGTGCCCGAAGTGACCTTCGCCTGGCAGGGCGGCGAACCGACGCTGATGGGTCTCGATTTCTTCAGGCTGGCGGTGAGCTATCAGCAGAAGTACAAGAAACCCGGCATGCGCATCTTCAACAGCTTCCAGACGAACGGCGTGCTGCTCGATGACGACTGGTGCGCCTTCTTCAAAACGAATGACTTCCTCATCGGCCTGAGCGTGGACGGTCCGCGTCATCTCCACGATGCCTACCGGGTCGATAAGGGCGGCCAGCCGACGTTCGACCGGGTGATGCGCGGGCGCGAGGCGCTGGAACGGCACGGGGTCGATTACAATATTCTGTGCACAGTCCATGCTGCCAACGCGTCCCATCCGCTGGAGGTGTACCGCTTCTTCCGCGATGAACTGGACGCCCATTTCATGCAGTTTATCCCGATTGTCGAACGTGCTAACGAAACCGGCTTTCAGGAAGGCAGCAGTGTCACCGAACGTTCGGTCACGGCGGTGGGATACGGCCAATTCCTGATCGGCCTCTTCGACGCCTGGGTATTGCAGGATGTGGGACAGGTGTTTGTCCAGATCTTCGACGTCGCCCTGGCAGCCTGGAGCGGGGAGCGGCCCGGCCTGTGCATCTTCGAGGAGACCTGTGGCACGGCGCTGGCGATGGAGCATAACGGCGACGTGTTTTCCTGTGATCACTTTGTCGAGCCGGATTATCGCCTGGGCAACATCCAGCAGATTCCGCTTAAAGACATGGTGGGGTCACAGCGGCAGTGGGAATTCGGCCAGGCCAAAAAAGATGCGCTGCCCCGCTACTGCCGTGAATGTGAAGTGCGTTTTGTCTGTCACGGCGGCTGCCCGAAAAACCGGTTTATCGACACCCCGGACGGCGAACCGGGTCTGAATTACCTGTGCGCCGGTTATCGCGCTTTTTTTAACCATGTGGATCATCCGATGCGATTCATGGCCGGGGAACTGAGGGCAGGCCGTGCACCGGCCAACGTCATGTTCTTCCTGGCGCGTGAGAAAATGGAACTCGAAAAGCAGTTTGCCCGGGTGGGGCGCAACGACCCCTGCCCCTGCGGAAGCGGCCTGAAGTTCAAAAAATGTCATGGCCGCAAAAGCGAGATTACTCCAGACTGAAGTGCAGCGGCAGCCAGATACTGAAACGGCTGCCCTGTCCCGGCGTACTGTCGAGTGTGATTTTGCCGCCGTGCTCTTCCGTGATGCGGCGGGCAATCGACAGGCCCAGTCCCGTGCCGCCTGTCTCTGAGTTGCGCGCTTTGTCGGCCCGATAGAATCGCTCGAATATCAATGGCTGATCTTTGTCGCTGATCCCGATTCCATTATCTTCCACTTCGAGGACCAGGTAATCGTCGCGGGTGACGAGGCGGACCGCGACCTCACCGCCTTTGGGGGTGTAGTTGAGGGCATTCATCACCAGGTTCACCAGCGCGCGGCTGAGCTTTAAACGATCAGCGCGGATCGGCGGCAGTTCGACGCTCGATTGGAAGGTGAGATGATGGCTGCGCCGCACGGCCAGCGGCTGCTGATCGTGGACCACCTGCTGCGCCAGGGCTGCGACATCAACCAGCTCGAATTGAAACTCATCGGTGGCTTGTTCCAGGCGCGACATGTTCAACAAATCGTCCAGCATGATTTCCAGTCGTTCGGACTGGGCATTCAGGGTGTCCAGGTGCATCTGGCGCTTGTCGGGGACATCCAGAAACCTGGCAAGCAGATACAGGCTGGTGCGGAAGTTCGCCAGCGGATTCTTGAGGTCGTGCGACATGTCGCTGATGACCTGACGCAGTATTTTGACTCGCTCGCGTTCCAGCGCCAATTCCATGCGCTGCTCTTCCGCCGCAATTTTGTCGGTGATGTCGCGGTTCACGGCGATGACTCCCGTAGGTTTGCCCTGCTCGTCCCGAATCAGAGAGGTGACGTTGAGCACATGCAGGCGCTGCCCATGCGCATCGGTCTGGATGACTTCACCAGACCAGGAACCCGCTGCAAACAACTGCCGGATCGAAGAATCTGTGTCCGAACCATCGATGAACTCGGTGGCGAATATATCGCTGACTAATTGGCCGACAACCTCCTCCGCACGCCAACCATAGAGGTGCTCGGCCCCCTTATTCCAACTGACGACGATGAAATCGAGATCGGTCGAAATGACGGCATCGGAGATACTTCCCAGCAGCTTGGAATGATAGCGGAGGTGTTCTTCAAAAAGCTTGCGCTCGGTTATATCGTGGTTGACACCGACCAGCCCGATGATGCGCTGTTCGCTGTCGCGCAGGGGCACCTTGCTGATCATGAGCCAGCGGCGTTCGCCGTCGGGGTCGGTAATCAGCATCTCTTTGGTTACATGGGGAAGATTATCAGAAAGAATCAGCGCTTCCTCAGCTTCGAAATGGGCCGCCAACTCGGTGGGGATGGACAGGTCACGGTCGGTCCTGCCGATCAGATCCAACCCCTCAGCCCACCCTGCCGAGACTGCCTGGTTGACCATCAGGAAGCGATGTTCGCGGTCCTTCACATAAACCGAATCCCGCATCGTATCGATGACGCTGCGCAGCAGGTTGCGTTCCTCACGGATAGCGATCTCGGCCAGCTTGAGTTCTGTAATGTCACGGTTGATGCCGACCATACCCGTAATCTGCCCGTTGGGGTCACGCAGCAGCATCTTGCTGATGAGCACCCAGAGGGGACTACCATCTACGTGGTGTCCATAATTTTCGTAGTTGATCAATGGCTCTCCGCTTTGGAACAGCCGATCCTCGGAGGCAAAAGCCTCGTCAGCCCTGGCCGCGGGCAGCAAGTCCCGATCCGTCAGGCCGACGATGTCGCGCTGCCAGCGCTCATTGACGGCGCGATTGGCAAGGATGACCCGATGGTCCAGACCTTTGACGTAGATGTGCTCCGGGATATTGTCGATGACCGAGCGCAGCAGGTTGCGTTCGAGTTCGAGCCTGCGTTCGATGTCTTTCTGGCGCGTGATGTCGCGATTGATGCCGACCATGCCAATAATGTGGCCGCCATTGTCGTACAGCGGCACCTTCGTTTCGAGCAGCCAGATACCTTCCGATTGCAGCGATAGTTCGGGCGGGGCGTAGTACTCACGGCCAATAATCGACTCCCCGGATGCAAACAGGCGCTGCTCTTCCCGGCGAAACTGGTCGGCGGACTCCGCAGGCAGAAAATCGTGATCGCTTTTACCGATTAACTCCCGGCCATCATAGACCTTCAACATCATCTGATTGACCATGACGAAATGGCTGGCCGTATCCTTGACATAGACTTCATCGGGCAGATGGTCGATGACGGTGCGCAGCAGGTTGCGTTCTTCCTCCAGCCTGAATTCCGCCTGTTTCTGGCGGGTGATGTCGCGGTTGATGCCCACCAGTCCGATGATGTCGCCATGCGAGTCGCGCATCGGGATCTTCGTCACCAGCAGCCAGAACTCCTGCCCATTCGCGGACAATTCGGCGGTGATGTGATGTTCCTGGTTGACGAGCGCCTCACCGGTTGTGAATAAATGTTCTTCATCGGCCAGATAGGGATTGGCGTAACGCGCATCCAACAGGTCGTGATCCGTCCGACCGATAAACTGCTGGCCGGGCCGTTCCGCTTGCAGGGCGGCATTGACGAGCAAGAAGCGGCTGTGACGATCCTTGACGTAAATGCGGTCTGGAATCATATCGACGACGGTCCGCAGAAGCTGCTGCTCTGCTTTCAAATCCTGTTCCATTTGTTTGCGGGCGGTGATGTCGCGTGCGACCGTCACCTGAACAGTTCGGTTTTCAAACGAGTAGGCGTAGATCGATATTTCCATTGGTGTGGAGGTGCCGTCTTTGGTGACGATAGCTGTTTCGAGTGGCGCGGTGTCGGGCGCGTTGACTCCGGTCTGGTATGTGGCATACGCCTGTGGAGATAAAAATTTCCGCAGCGGCTGCCCGGCGATTTCGTCCCGGCGATAGCGGAACACGCGCTCGAAGGCTGGATTGACGTCGATGAAGATGCCCTGCTCACAGACCCAGACCGGATCTGGAATAGCCTCGAACAGGCGGCGGTAGTGCATCTCGCTGGCCCGCGCGACGAAGGCCTTCGTCACGAGCTGCTGCTGATCCTGGCGGCGCATGAGAGCCACCAGTACGATGAACAAGGCGATGAGGATATTAAACAGGAGGATGTAAAACAGCTCAGTCGCCGGGTGATCGGTCACAAAGCTCAAAATCGTGATCAGCGTGACCAGCAGGCCTGCCGTGGCCGTCCCCACGGTCCAGCGAAAGGAGAGCAGGGCGGTCGTCAGCAGTACCGCCGCATTCAGGGAACCGAGCATGCTGAGCAGGAAGAAGGGGCTAAATTCATGGATGACGATGCTGAGGATGACGGCCAGAAAATTGAGCACAATGAACAGGGCGACGCTCAGTTCATGATGGCGCGTCCGGTTAAGGCCGTACAACATCAGCGTAGACCCGACGATGCCCACCCCCAGCAGGATGAACCCCCGTTCCGCCACTGGATCGGTCATGGCATAAAAAACCGTCATTAAGCCGGTGAGGGCGGCGACCCCTATCAAAAAGACGGAATAGATGCGCACTTTGTGCCAGTTGACCGGATCCGGAACGGAGCCGGAGGACGGCTGCACAAAGCGTTGAAGTCGATGCCATTGGGAAAGGGCCACGGGCTGGCGTCCTCAATTCTGCTGCTCATTCACAAACTGCACGTGGGCAGATGACCTGCACTCGCTCTGCCTGACGCCCTCAGGCGTATCTGCTGCGCGATCCACCGGGTGAGATGGACGTGTGGGTAGGGTAGAAGGCGGAAACGATCAGAGTACGACACCAGCGCACCAAAGGATCAGGCTGGTGCTCGTGCAGCGTTCTCTCCACATAAATTGTAACATTGAACATCTTGTTTGTATGATGAGTTTACCGGACGGATGACTGCGTTTTTGCTATAATGAGCCAGAAGTCGATTATGAAAGGAGAATGACGCCAAGCAGCGTCAACGAATACTATGGCCGTAGCAGCCGTACAAGCATACGATGTGGACAAGATTGTCGAACTCCTCGGGGCGGAAGCCGATTCGCTCTTGAATCATACCAGCACCACCATCCCGAAAGAGCGCCTTTACCTGCCGGGTCCTGATTTCGTGGATGAGGTTTACACGCAGTCTGACCGGAGTCCGCAGGTGCTGCGCAGCTTGCAGCAAATGTTCGATCATGGGAGATTGAGCGGCACCGGTTATTTGTCGATCCTGCCGGTCGATCAGGGCATTGAACACTCTGCCGGGGCGTCTTTCGCGCCGAACCCGCTGTATTTTGACCCGGCGGGCATCGTCGAACTGGCGATCGAAGGCGGCTGCAATGCAGTCGCGTCCACCTTCGGTGTGCTCGGTTCGGTGGCGCGCAAATATGCCCACAAAATCCCCTTCCTGGTCAAAATCAATCACAACGAACTGCTGACTTTCCCGAATAAATATGACCAGATCATGTTCGGCACCGTTAAGGAAGCCTGGAACATGGGTGCGGTGGCCGTCGGCGCGACGGTGTACTTTGGGTCGGACGAGAGCACCCGTCAGATCGTCGATGTGGCCCAGGCCTTTGCCTATGCCCATGAACTGGGCATGGCGACGGTGCTGTGGTGCTACCTGCGCAACCCCGGCTTTAAGGTCAATGGCACCAATTACGAGACGGC
>JAIOHO010001184.1 GCA_019912905.1 Anaerolineae bacterium | reverse complement strand
GCGCTCATTCGGCGATTGGCGCTGCTGCTGTTGAAGCGCGAAACGTCCGTCAAAGTTGGTTTGCAGGCCAAGCGCTTACGTGCAGGTTGGCACAATGACTATTTGCTCAAGGTTCTCAACTGCTAGAACGCGATTGCCCTGATGTGTGAGAGCAGTAGATTATTTGATTGTCACACTATACTCTGAAATGGAGTGGAGTTATGCGCTTTCAACAATTCACCGTTTACCCCTTAATGACGATCCTGCTGATTAGCCTGGTTGCACAACCTTCGACAAGACCTGTTAGCGCCCAGGACGAGCCACCGCCCCAGTTTCTGTATCGTGATGAAAACCGTCTCGTGCTGGTGAACGGCTATACCGGCGAAACAGCAGAGCTTCCCATTGAAGTCGCGGATCAGGATCACTTTGACTGGTCACCAGATGGGCAGTATTTGCTCGCACGACTCCAAGAAGAAACAACCGACAGCTATTGCCTTAATCTTTATGATGTCGATGCCCAGGAATGGGTATACGGTGAGCCAATTTCGTGTGGTGTCCCGGAGGCAATCTTCTCGCCTGAGAGCACACACATCGTTTATGAGACCAATGATGGTACTAATTTGATGGTGCGGCTGTATAGCATCGAAAACGAAACCAGCCAAGAACTCTACCGGACAATTCAGGAAATTGAGCAAATGTCAAAAGGCATAGAACAATTCACGTGGTCACCGACAGGAGCCTACCTGACATTCATAGACTATACCTGGATCATGGGTGGTACGCTCAATGCCTTGGTGGTATTGAATGTCGAGAACGGGAATTATGCTGTGGTGAGCGCACCAAACCCCTACTATGCTTCCTATGATCCTATCTGGTCAGCCGATGATCGCTGGTTTCTGATCCTGCTGAAGGAAGAATATGTAACCAACGGCGTAGTAACCATGACGAACCATCAGGGAGATGTGTATCTGGTGAACTCGGATACCGGTGAACAATATCGCCTTACCTATACGCCGGCTGCACCTGAAGTAGATATTCGCTGGACAGAGGCTGGCACCATTGCGTTTACGATGGTCGTCCAGCTGGAGATGGCTTTGACCATCGAAGAGGCGCTGGAGGTAGAACCCGTACCCCCAGAAGAAATTATCGAGCCAGAGGTTATTGATACAGAAAATTTATTCCTTTCCATGCGGGGGGTCATCATTTCACCTGATCCAAATATTGGGGCATGGGGTTCTACGATTGAGACACAGCCTGGAAGTGGGGAATATGAGTTCAATATCGGCTATGTCAGTCCAGACGCGCGTACTGCGAATTTCACCACGCTTATCCCAGGATACTACCTATATCCAAACAGCAGAATTATAATCGGTTGGCGGCCTTCCGATTATCCGTATCCAATCGGCTAAGCCTTCTCATCAGCGTTCAGCCGGACGATAGAGAACGGAACGCCTTGTGGAAACCTCACCAGAAAAACTGACCCTGCCCGTTGAAGTACCGCCGGAAAAACGCGCGATGCTGACCGCGCTCACCGAGCAGCTTGCCGCTATCCCCGGCTTACAGGCTGTCGTATTGGGCGGGTCATATGCGCAGGGCACACAGCGCCCCGAATCAGACCTCGACCTGGGGTTGTATTACCGTGAGCAGTCCCCCTTTGCGATTGATGCCATCCGACAGGTGGCGTCCGCCATCAGCCCGGATCAGCCGCCAGTCGTGACTGATTTTTACGAGTGGGGGGCCTGGGTCAACGGCGGCGCGTGGATTCATACTGCCGCGGGCAAGGTCGATTTTCTCTACCGCAATCTCGATCACGTCCGGCGGGTCATCAGCGACGCGCAGGCCGGGAAGGTGGCGCTGGACTATGCGCAGCAGCCGCCTTATGGCTTCCGCAGTGTTATCTACCTGGCCGAGACGCACATCTGCCTGCCGCTGGTTGATCCTGTCGGAACAATCGCCGATCTCAAGCGCGCGGTCATCCCGTATCCGTCGCGGCTGAAGGCCGGGGTTATCCACAACAGCCTGTGGAGCGTGGAATTCACATTGCTGCATGCGCGCTCGTTTGCCGGACAGGGCGATGTCTATAACACGGTCGGCTGTCTGACCCGCGCCCTGAGCGACCTGACCCAGGTGCTGTTCGCGCTCAATGAAGCCTATTTCATCAGCGACAAGCGCGCCCTGGCGACCATCGAGACATTCCCGCTCAAGCCGGACGCTTATGCCGCACGGGTGACGGACATCCTGGCGCACCCCGGCGGCACCGCCGAAGCGCTTGCGCAGACGGTCGATGCCCTGAGCGCATTGTTCCGCGATGCGGTCGAACTCGCAGGCTCCGCCTATCAACCAAAGTTTGCCCTGTAACCAGGTTTTACAGCCGAAAGGATCGAGTGATGCAGTACACCACACTGGGACGCACCGGGCTGAAAGTCAGCCGTTTGTGCCTGGGCGCGATGACCTTTGGCTGGTCGGCGGACGAAGCCACATCCTTTGCGATTCTGGATACCGCCTTCGACGCCGGGCTGACCTTCATCGACACCGCCGACGTCTATTCCCGCTGGATCGAAGGCAACCGGGGCGGCGAATCGGAAACCATCGTCGGCAAATGGCTGCAAACCAAACCGCGCCGCGAGGTCATCCTGGCGACCAAAGTGCGCGGGCGCATGTGGCCCGGCCCCAACGGAGAGGGACTCAGCCGCCATCACATCGTCCAGGCCGTCGAGGACAGCCTGCGCCGCCTGCAAACCGATTACATCGACCTGTACCAGACGCATTCGCCGGATGCCGACACGCCGCTGGAAGAAACCCTGGCCGCGCTGGATTCGCTGGTCCAGGCGGGGAAGGTGCGCTACGTCGGGTGCAGCAATTACCCGGCCTGGCTGCTGATGAAGAGCCTGTGGGTCAGCGATGTGCAGGGCGTCAGCCGTTACGACTGCCTCCAACCGCATTACAGCCTGCTGCACCGTGCCGAATTCGAGCGCGAACTGGCGGTGGTCTGTCAGGATCAGGGCATCGCCGTCATTCCCTACAGCCCATTGGCGGCGGGCTTCCTGACTGGCAAGTACACCCGTGAGAACAAGCAGCCGGATTCGACTCGCTCCGGCGGCGGCTTGATCCAGCGCCTGATTCAGGATGACCGGGCCTTCGACGCGCTCGACATGGTGCGGGCAATTGCAGGCGATCACGGCGTCCCACTGGCGCAGATCGCGCTGGCCTGGCAGTTGGCCCAGCCCGTGATCACCTCGCCCATCATCGGTGCGCGCACCGTCGCCCAGCTTGAGGAAGTCCTCGGCGCACCAGACGTGCAGCTTGCCGCTGACGAAATCACCCGGCTCAACGAGGCGACAGCGGGGTTCTGAGGCCGCGCATCGACGTTATGCGGGCGGCCCGGCTTTCACCCGCGCCAGCAGTTCCTCAGGTGTAGCGCGCATTTCGTGGATGCTTTCCAGCCACCACGTCCCTCCTGCCTGAGCATAATCACGAGCCATTGTGTTCAGGCCAGGCTGCGAATCGCCAATCATCGCGACGTCGAACGGAGTGGCAGGGTCAGGTCGCCGCGCCTGAATCCAGGCGATCTCCGCCGCCAGTTCTTCCGGCGTCCATTTGGGACGGCCCTGCTCATCGGGGATACCGATGACCCAGCCATCCCAGCGTGCGGCCCGGCGCATGGCAGCCCGACTCTCGCCACCCACCCAGATGGGAATGCGCGGCTGCTGGATGGGCTTCGGCTGAAAGGTCACATTCTCGACGGTATAGTGCGCGCCGTGATGGGTGACTGGCTGGCCGGTCCACAACTTGGTGATCACATCCAGCCCTTCATCGAGCATGGTCCCGATCTGTTTCGGCTCGAACGGCTGGCCGAAGGCCGTAAATTCCGCAGGGGCACCCCCTAACCCGACCCCGAAAATGGCACGGCCATCACTCAACCAGTCGAGCGAGGCCAACTGCTGGGCCAGCACCTGCGGTCGTCGGCGCGCCACCGGGGTCACCGCCGGACCCAGGTACAGATTTTTTGTCGTTGCCGCCACCGCCGCCAGTGTCACCCAGGGGTCCGCTGAGGCCCCGTTCCAGATAAATGCCAGATGATCCCAGATGAACAGGCCGTCCCAGCCGCTGGCTTCGGCAGCCTGGGCAAACT
>JAIOHO010001183.1 GCA_019912905.1 Anaerolineae bacterium | reverse complement strand
GAGTATTATCGCGTAATCGAACGGCGCGAACAGCGTTTGACCCAGCTTGCCGCGACTAGCATTGCCAAAGTGGAAAATGAATTTGTCGGGCGCGGCCCCGAACTTGGCCTGCTGAAGCGTGTTTTTCGCCAGGTCTGGCAGACATCCCGCTGTGCGGTGGTCACGGTGTATGGGGACGTGGGCCTGGGCAAGAGCCGCCTCCTGCAGGAAGCCCTCGACGAAAACCCGACCTTTCAGCAGATTGTCATGATCGGCAGTTATCAGAAGAAGCATCGCTCCTACAGCCTGCTCCAGGATCTCCTGGCGACGAATTGTAACCTGAACGATGAGATGCCGCCGGACGTTATCGAGCAGCGCATCGTGCGTTACGTGCAGGAAACATCGCCGCACGAAGGCGTAGAAGCAACTGCCCATGCCCTGGGCTTTCTTGCCGGTTTCGGTTTCAAGAACAGCCCATATGTGCGCCCATTCCAGAAGGGCGGCCCGGAACAGAAACAGATGGCGAACATCGCAATCGTGCGCTGGTTTCAGGGGATGGCTCGCCTGAATCCGCTGCTGATTGCGGTGGATAATCTCCAGTGGGTCGATCATGAGTCCCTCGGGATGCTCGAATATATCGCGCATGACCTGGCGGACCTCCCGGTCGTCATCCTGGGCGCAGCGCGACCAGACTTCCGCGATTATGCGCCGGATTACATCGCTTCGGTCCCCGATCAGACAGTGGTGGAACTGGAACGCCTGAGCAGCGTAGACATCGACCGGATTATGAACGCCGTGTTCGAGCAGGTGCGCGATGTACCGCCGACACTGCTCGACTTAATCCGCCGACGCGCCGAGGGGAACCCTCTGTTTGTCGAGGAATTTATCTACATGCTGTTCGATAACGGCATTATCGAAGTCGATGAACACGGGGAACGGCGCATCAACCGCCTGCAATATTCGATGCGCAGCTCCAAACTGCCGGGTGGTCTGGTCGCCATCCTTCAGGCTCGCCTGGACGAACTCGCGCCGGTGATCCGGCAGGTGCTGCAAATGGCGTCGGTCATGGGGGTGAACTTCTGGCCGGGTGCCTTTACGCGCCTGGTCGCCCCGGAAGATGTGGACACCGCACTGGCCGATCTACAGGCGCGCGGCATGATCATCCAGCGTGCCGAAAGCGATTTCGAGCGCGAACCTTATTACCAGTTCCGCCATACGCTTTACCGCGATGTTGTTTATTCGATGCTGACCCGCCAGAACCGCGAGATTTACCATCGCAACATTGCGGTCTGGCTGGAGTCGCGCGTCGCGGGTCACCCGGAATATCTGGAAATTCTGGCCGAACACTATCTCAAGAGCCGCCAGAATCGTGAATCGCTGGCAACCTATGTCACCGCGGCCAAGGATCGTTTTCAGCGCGGTCTGCTGGAAGAAACTCTGACGTTGATCGAACATGGCCTGGATGCGGCCCGCGAAGTCCCCCGCGAAGTTGCGCTGCCGATGGTCGGCGTGCTGTGGATGCTCCAGGGGCAGGTGCTCGATGCGCTTGATCGTTACGAAGAATCCAGCGCGGCTAGCCAGACGGCGATGATGTTGATGGGCGAAATCCCCGAAAACTTCATGTTGGAGGAGAAGGTCAGTGCCGCCCGCACGCTGGCGACGGCTCATCTCAACCTGGGACATTATGATGAAGCTTTCGACGCGCTGAACCGGGCGTACAGCATGCTTTCCAGGGATAATCTGCGGCAGCACGCGGCGGTGCTGAGGACCTTTGGTATGTTATTCCGGGCGCGCGGCCAGTTGAACGAAAGTCTGGTCTATCAACAGGAAGCATTCAACCTGGCCCAGCAAAGCGGTGATACGCGGGAAGTCGCCCGGATTATGTCGGTGCTGAGTACCATCGCGCTCAGCCGGGGGGATTATGCCACCGCGCTGGCGTATTGTGAACGGGTGCTGGAAACCAACCGCCAGGACGACAACACCTATTATCAGATTCTCGACCTTCAGCAGATGGCTTCGATTTACCGGTCGCTGTTCGCCTATGAACGCACGCTTGAGCTGTGCGATGAAGCCGAGGCATTGCAGGCGCGCATCCGCTATCATGACCCGCTGCTGCCGGTCAATCGCGCCCTGAGCCTGATTTCGCTCGGCCAGCCGGAAACCGGGTTGAAGCTGCTCCGCGAGGTGGCGGCGCACGACTATGCCAACCCGATGACGGCTCAAAGTGTGCAGCTCGGGTTAGTCATGGGCCTGTCGATGATCGGGGACTATGAGCAGTGTTATCAGCTTGCCCGGGTGGTGGCACAGGCCAGCCGCCAGCACAACATCATTTACTATGGGCGTGCGCGCCTGTGGCAGGGGATTGCCGAAAATGCTCTGGCGTATCCCCAGGCGACGGAAACCCTGAAGGCGGCTCTGGAGAATGAGACAACCTACGGCGGGCGCTATGCGTGGCTGGCTTATTATGCGATGGCCGCCGCCAGCACCGATGCGGAGGCAACGAGCTACTGGTACGACCAGGCAGGACACACGCTGCTGGCGACCGCTTGCAGCCTGCATACCCGCCCGGAATTGCAGCGTTCTCTCCTCAGCAATGACATGGTGCGCCAGTTGGTCGGCCGCAGCCAGCCGTCGGATCGGGCGAAACGCCCACCCCAGAGCGCTTGAGGCATTACTCGCTCAACAGCTTATAGGC
>JAIOHO010001182.1 GCA_019912905.1 Anaerolineae bacterium | reverse complement strand
GGTCAAATACCACACGCCAGACTCGGACTGGACGTGGTATGTCACTGAATTTGACGGAAACGACTATATGTTTGGGCTTGTGTCTGGCTACGAAATCGAGTTGGGCTACTTCAGCCTGAGTGAGCTGGAAAGTGTGCGCGGGGGATTAGGGCTACCGATTGAACGGGACCTGTACTACGAACCGAAGACCTTGCAGGAAATCCAGGCATACGAACGCAAAATCAAAGGCTGATATGAGCACGGAACACCGCCCGCCCCATCCCGACGCACACCGGGCCCTCGACCCGGTGCTGGCGAGGCTGACGGAGAGGGATCAGCAAGGGGTGAGCGCCTTTTACTTTGAACTGCGGCTGGAAGAGGCGGGTTATCTGGCCGGTCTGGAAGCCGCGGGCGTAGTGCCGGTGGCGCACGACCCCAACCCCTTCGATCCTGTGAAGGAGGGTGGGTCCTATCAGCAGTGGTGGGCCGAGCATTCCCAGGAGCGTGGCGCTTACCAGCAGCAGGTGACCAGCCGCCAGGAGGCGCTGCACTATCTCCATCTCGGCGTGGTATTGGCGAGCCTGGCCGAAGACGAGCCCAATCGACTCCACGCGCTATTCCCGGTCATGGGAATCAGCCGGGCCGACCTGAAAGCACGGCTGCACTACGAGGATGCGACCCTTGAGGAACTGGACGATACAGCCATGCGTGAGATCGCTGGGAAGCTAGAAGAAGCGTATGTGGAATTGGGCTTCTGGGAGCATCTGGACATCGTGGCCGAGGAGGTATTGGCGTGCAAACGCCGGATAAATACAAAAGAATGAGCACAGAAAATCCTCAACCAGCGGAGCCGTTTGCGTTCACGGAGCGTGAAAAGCTCTGGGAGCGCATCAGTGATGATCGGGTCAGAGCGCTGCTGAACGACGATCAAACGACTGTCCACAAAGTTGAAGTGGACAACAACAGTTATGGGGAGTTTCTTTTCGTTACCGTCAGCAGATCAGAGGAGGGGAGGCAGCAAGTGCTGACCCTTTACGGCTACGGGTATCACGACTATCGGGAACGCTGGTATACCCATGAGTGGTCTTGGTTTCGGGCCAATCCCTTCCCGCAAACGCTGGAACAGCGACTCACCAAGGAAGAGGCAGCCGAACTCATGCGGACACGCCGGGAGGAAATTGCTCATTATGTGGAACAAAACACGCAAACTGCGCGTGGGAAGCTCTTTGAGCTGCTTGCCGAATTGACCGATGACGATGGCGCAATTTCTGAAATGGAAGATTTAGGTGGTTTGTGGCATACACTAACAGACAGGCTCGAGTAAATTCAAGCGTTTCGTTATGTTACTTGAGCACGCATCACTCCGCGTTTGTCAGGGGCGTTGTATTGGTCTGTATGCAGTGTTAATTATGAAGTTTGTCAACTGTTTTTCTGCCAAGTTGACTGCTTTTGATACCACGGCAACATTACCTAACCCAGAAATTTCTGGGGGCTGTTTACTGTCAATGGCTAGCACACCGATTAATTGATGCCGCCGATTATTGGGGTTAGGTATAGGAACAGCGAGTACAGTCTTCACCATGCGCGTAGCTTCTGCTTGTTCGGCGTCCAGTCTCCACTTTTGGCTCAATTCATCATATGTTATACCGTCTAGGTCTACACATATTGGCTCGCCACTTTGCCAAAGAACATAGCCTACAACACCCTGCTGAATGCCAAATTTGATCTCTTGTTCCTGATCGTTGTACTCTCCTGAGTGATGATACATGTATAGTTGATCTAGATCGGGATCAAGTAGAAATATGCAGGCTCGAGCTTGTGCTGGCTTAGGTGAAATGTAATGTCGTGCAGCACGGAGCAATTCGGTTAGAGCAACTCTATGGAGTGCACCAAGCTCTTCAGAGCACTTGCGCTGTTCCTGCTTAATTGCCGCAGCAACCTTTTCATCAATTTCTCTAGCCCGGCGAATTTCAGTAAGTATAAAACCAGCGATACCGGCTATGAAGCAAAGGGCTATTAATCCTGTTACAATTGGACTGGGATTCGAGATTGATGCGAAACGAATTCCTAAGTTCGCCCCATTAGCAATCCCTGCAAGAATTATTATTATTAACGTTAGCCAAGCCCACATGCGGAAGCGCATCTGTTGACTCCACATTAAAGTAATTAAGATCATATTATATCACACACCAAGAAAGATGCGCTCTAGTAGTTAGAGCGCATCTAGGTATTTCCACATAATTATCTCAACTCCAGTGACAGTTCATGAGAATTCTTGGAAGTTTCCGACAGAGAAGTCTCTCTGGAAAATTTCAAGCGCAACTGCGCTGAAGCACATATAGTATATCAGGGCGCACTGGATCAAAAAGTCTAGTGCTTTCTCTCTGGCTTTTCACCTTTAGCCTGCGCTAATGCATCGGCGAGGACAGAGCGCATAGCCTCCGAACTCGCGTTCTTCAGTAAATCAATCTCAAGTTCGGGAATAATTGGCTCAGCGTCAGGGTCGAACTTAGTTCGATACACAGTCACACGTCCGTTCATGTCAGGCACAAGCTCACGCCCAATAACGACTGTACGTCCACGTTCAGGATCGGCAGTCATTCTATTTGTTCTTTCTACACTCATCGGGATTCTCTTTTGCTTGGACAAGTTTACACATACCACCAATTCTCAGAGCAAAATATGCCTCAGAATAATAGATTAGCATCTGAGTAGTGGAACAATCTTTGCTTCAGATTAGAGATGTCTAAGTTATTCATTTTTATCTCCAATCCTTGTTGAATACTTATAAAAACTATGATAAACATAGTTAACACCCACGAGGGGCGCACATAGAAGTGCCTGATTTCTTGATCTTCAGTGCG
>JAIOHO010001181.1 GCA_019912905.1 Anaerolineae bacterium | reverse complement strand
CTTGCGCGTGATGAACGGCGTTTCCACGTCCAGCAGCATGGTCGCCGCCGTCCAGGGATGCGCCTGCTGCGGGTTAAACGCCGCCGCATAGGTGAATGGCTTAAGCGCGCTGCCTGGCTGCCGGGGAGCCAGCGCCGCGTTGACCGCGCCGTCAATCGTTTCGTCAAAATAATCCGGGCTGCCGAGCATGGTCAGCACCTGGCCGGTGAACGGGTCCATGGCGATCACGGCGGCGTTATGGGCGTTGGCGGGCACCCGGCTCCCTGGCGGCGGGTGATTGAGGCGGTCGAGCTGCTGCTGGACGATGTCCTGGGCGGCGTTGGTCCAGTTCAGATCGACCGTTGTTACCACGTCGAGGCCGTCGCGGTACAGGCTCTCGCCGTAATCGCGCTGAAGCTGGGTCCACACGGCCATCACAAAATGCGGCGCGTGGATGGGAAAGCGAGTCGCGGCGAACTGCAAGGTATCCTTCTCGGCGGCGTCGGCTTCGGCCTGGGTGAGGTAATTCTGGTTGACCATCAGCCGCAGCGTATTCTGCTGGCGCTCGGTCGCGCCTTCCAGGTTGCTCAAGGGATCGAAGGCGGCGGGGTTGGCGATGATGCCGCCCAGCAGCGCGCACTCCGCCAGCGACAGTTCCCGCGCGGATTTGGCGAAGTAGGCCCGCGCTGCACCCTCGATGCCATAGGCCAGGTTGCCAAAATAGGTCTGGTTGAGGTACAGCGTCAGGATGTCGGTTTTGGTGTAGCTGTTTTGCAGGCGAATCGCCAGGATGCTCTCGCGCAGCTTGCGCTGAATCGTGCGCTCGGTGCGCTGCTCCGGTTCGAGCAGCAGATTGCGCGCCACCTGCTGGGTGATGGTGCTGCCCCCGGCGAGAACCTCCCCGCCGCGCAGGTTGATCCACAGGGCGCGGGCGATGCCTTCGACATCGACCCCCGGATGGCAGTAAAAATTGGCGTCTTCGGTGGCGATGACCGCCTTGACGCAGTGATCGGGGATGTCCGCCAGCGTGACGGCGGTGTTGCGGCCCCCCTCCGGCGGCAGGATTTCGTAGAGCAGTTGGCCGTTACGGTCGAAAATGCGCGTCGAAGGCAGGGCTAACCCGGCTTCGAGATTATCCACCGACGGCAGATCGACGAACAGCCAGTCATAGACGAAGGCTCCGCCTGCCAGCAGTGCCGCCAGCAGGATCAGCAGAATCTTTTGTTTGCGCGTGCGGGATCGAATCCATTTCATAGCGCTCATTGTAGCGAAAGCCAAATCCACCTGCGAGACGCTTGCCGGGCGATTGGGCTACGACTGGAGCGCGGCAGATGGGAAAATAAAAGACCGGGGTTTCCCCGGCCTGGATGCTTTGTGCCTGAGCGCCGTTATTTGACCTGCACGCCGCCGCGCACGGATGTTTCTTTGCGGTAGTCTTTCAACCAGCCGTAGCGCAGCGGATCGTGGATGATTAATTCATCGAGCGCCTTGTTGTTGTAGGCGCGGCGCACCCCTTCGGACACGAGACGCGCGTAGCCCTCGTCGTCCGACCAACTGGACCCTTTCTGGACCAGCAGTTCGCGCAGCTCATCTTTAACGGTGCTGATTCGTTCTTCCAATGCGCCGATGTGTTCCTGCATCCCGCGCACCATATCGACTCGTTCGGCGATTTCCTGGTCGATCAGTGCCTCGACCTGAACCGCGCGCACGTCGCCGGTGGTATCGCGTTCCATACCTGTAAACCTCTTCTCTTCGGCTTTTCCACCACCCTCGATTATGTCATGCTCCGGTAAGAAGGGCGTCGGCGCAGCATGAGAATCGGGTGTGTCCGCCAAAGGGACAATCGGGCGGTCATCGGGGAGCTTATTCATCTGCCCGATACCCCGCGACCAGCCGTTTGGGGGCGTAGGTGCGCCAGGCCTGTTCAAATAAATTGCGCAGTTCTACCGGGTCCGCCTGGGGCATCCGAACCAGGACACACTCAAAGTTGGCGTAATGATCGGTGAGGTAGTAGATGTCGGGAAAAGTGGCGAGCAGATACTCGCGCTCCAGGCGGTCCGGCACTTTCAGTACCAGCGTGTTTGGGTCGATCTTGGCGATGCTGGCGAGAAAACGTTTGCCCACCTTGAAGGTCGGCCCGCCAAAGACCACATGCTCCTCCACCCCAGGAAACGACAGAGCGATTTGCCGGATTTCCTCGAACTCCATAGATGACCCCCCATAGAACATTTGTTTCATTCCAGTTTAACACAATCAGAGTGGTGTAGCAACCTGCGGATGGGCTGCCGCAGTGCGTTCTCTAGCCAGTAATTTCTCGAAGAACGGCGGTAGGGGCAGTCCAGCGTGGCCGCCCAGCGGGAGTGCACACCAGCGATCCCCTACCCGTTCAGCGTATTTTCGGACACGGCATTTAGAAGCGCAGCAGCCGCAGCGTGTTCAGGATCGAGTCGAAGAAGGCCGGGCTGGTCTGGCTGAACCCCCGGAAGGTCAGCGCCTGGTTGTTGATCAGCGCAAACACATAGACGCCCGGAGTCGTATCCGGTTTGGTCAGACTGGCGCTCAGTTCCAGGCGGTACCCGCTCAGGCCGTCGGGCAGCGCCAGGGCCTGTTCCAGCAGGATTTTGCGGTCGCCGATGCACAGCGGGGACTGCTTGCACGACTCGGCCAGTTCCTGCGGCGAACTGCCAACCCCCGACTGCACAAACAGGATTTCAAAACTGCGGCCATCCGGGGCGATCAGATCGACATAGTTGCCTTCGGCGATCTGACTCCACCCGGCGGGATAATCCAGCGCGAAGCCGACCTGCGCGTTGGTGTAGGTCTGGCTGCCCGAGTTACCGGGCACCGTGGGCGGCAGCGGAGCCGTGACCGCCCGTGGGACGCGCAGCGCCTGACCAACCGAGATGACGTTGGCATCCGGCAGACAGTTGGCCGCCGCCAGCGCCGCGGTGGTGAGGCCCGCTCGCTGAGCGATCGCGGACAGCGTATCCCCGGCGGGCACCACGTAGGTATAAGCCCAATCCGTGCGCGGCACACAGGCCGGTGGATTCGCAACGGGCTGAGACGCTGCGCCGGAACTGGCGGGGTTAGAAGCTGGTTCGGGTAATGCGCTGCTGCCTGTGTCCGCCAGCGGCTCCTCGGTCGGAAGGAGGACGGGATCGTTCACCCCATCCGCCAGGTTGTCGAGCGGCTGCGGTGGGGGGACTGGAGTGGGCGCGCTGGTCGTCAAAGTACAGCCGGTCGCGAGAACGGCCAGCAGCAGGATCAGAATCAGGTATCGCATCAGGTTTGCTTTCCGTTGTCCGATGTCAGCTTGACTCTATGGAGGAAGCGCCGATAAAGCGCCGAGGGGCTGCGGGGAACCGGGACCAGCCGATTCAGCAAAACGCCCGCCAGAGCACACTGACGGGCATCTCACTTCGCAACACCTGCGCTTAAGCGTTGTCTCCGTAATCTTCGCAGGGATAGTAGCAGTATTCGCCGTCGCAAATCGGTTCACATTCATCCGGCGGTTCTTCCGTAGTTGCCGGTGTTGGCTCGATTTGGGGTTGATCGGATTTGTTGCCCCCGAACGGCGGCGGCGATTCGCGGTTCACGTTAGTCGTCGGCGTGGAGCAGACCACTTCGCCGTTGACCAGCGC
>JAIOHO010001180.1 GCA_019912905.1 Anaerolineae bacterium | reverse complement strand
GCGCTCATTCGGCGATTGGCGCTGCTGCTGTTGAAGCGCGAAACGTCCGTCAAAGTTGGTTTGCAGGCCAAGCGCTTACGTGCAGGTTGGCACAATGACTATTTGCTCAAGGTTCTCAACTGCTAGAACGCGATTGCCCTGCGATTGTCGAAGAGTCGCAAACAAGCGTCTTCCTGTTATCATGGCAGAATGGAGCATTTGTCTGTGATCCGGTTTATCGCATGTTGAACTGTGCACCTGCTTTAGGAAACAGCATGACGACTTCAGACAATCAAACGCCGCGAAACCGAAAAAGAACCCAGCAAATCTTAACAGCCATTCTCTGGTTAATGACGGTCGCCCTGGGTGCGCTGGCGATTTCTGCCCTTATACGCGGCATTGATGCACAGGTACTGGCCTACATTTTCAAGAGAATGCAGACTCAGGAAATGGGACCAATGACGGCCAGCACCTTGAGCCGCGCAGTAAATCTCGCGACTATTCTCATCGCAGGGCTGCTGTGGATTGGCGGTGTTGTATTCGCCGGGATCGGATACCATTCCAAGCGGGTGGGTCAGCCCAGATCCTACCGTGTTTTTGCTTGGACCATCGGGGTTGAGCTGATTCTCATTGTGGTCGGGAGTCTCTTGCAGTCCGTCTGAGCAATTGATTGCGTCTCTTTCTTGTTGACAAAGGTGGATATCTCCTCCTGTTCAGCCATCGCCACCGACTGGTGTTGCCGCGCGTCTGTTAGTTGATCGGCGTGAGCACACCCCTACTACATAATCGACAACCAACATGCGGCAAGCGTCTCCTCACAGCTTTGGAACTGTCAGCTTGGCTCCCCGATTCATTGTGGCCTGCTCAGGCTTGGTTCTCCGCTGCTGGATCGTATTACCCTGCTTTCATCGCCTCCCATTCGGCACTCGCGTGCCGGACGAAGGTGTTGACAGCGAGGTCTGACCTGAGTATACTCGAGCCTGGAATATAACTTTGCTGCTGCATAAATATTCATGATAGCGCTCGTTGTTATGATCCATTTCCCAAACAGACATAGACTCCTCTATGGAAATCAAGTTCCAGGGTTTTGTTGCGACATTCGGGAGGCGCTCGTTTGCAATTCGTCTGAGCCCTGGGTCCAGCAAACGTTTCGGACATGTCAAGGTCACCAACAACGACACAGACTTTAGTGTGCGCGAAGCAGGCCTTCACAGAGAATCAATAAAGATGCTTCCATTTATGGGGTTAACTTATGCCAAGAAATTATGCGTTTTTGCTTATGTTAGTTGCCCTGTTACCTCTTGGCACAGCCTGCACCCTGGCAACCGTGCGATCTCTTGAAGAGGATGCAGCTGCTACAGCGGGTTTTATACCGGAAGACTACGTTGACGGTATCTGGGATAGTCAGCTAATTCCCACTGTTCGGGAGAAGGCCGTTGAAGTGACCGAACTGCTGGCCGCGCTTAACACGAACGAGTCCGGTGCAACCGAGATCTATGGTAAGCGTTCGGGCACAGGGGCCTACAGCTTTCTGATTTACGGCGACGCAACGGTTCTTGAAGTGAATCTTGAATCCCGTATCGGGTTGATGAGCCTGGATTTTGCTCCTTATGATGGTGAAGCCGACGCAAATATGGCGATTGGCCCGGTGATTCGCAACAGGAACGAGGCTGTGCGCGATGCCGTGGGCTTCATCCAATTCAACGATTTTGTCAACCAAACTGAATTTGCCGGTGTCGGTTCCGCCATCAAAGATCGCATCCTGCGCGATGTTATCGGTGCGATTGATCTTGAGACCATTGCCGGCAAAACTCTCCATTTCTATGGCGCGTTCACCTTGGATGACCTCAGCAATATCGAAATTGTGCCAATTATTCTGGAGGTGACCAGCTAATGGCACTTCCAGTATCGGATATCATTCTGCGCGCCGAGAAAATTACCAAGGTCTATCCCGGCACGGTCGCGCTTGACGAGGTCGATTTCAACATCTACCGGGGCAAGGTCAATGTGCTGGTGGGGGAAAACGGTGCCGGTAAATCGACCCTCATGAAAATCCTCGCTGGAGTCGAGCAAGCTACGAGTGGCAAACTTTTGCTCGAAGGCCGAGAAATCCGTCCACAGAATCCCCGCGAAGCCGAGATGCTCGGGATAGGCATCATTTACCAGGAATTGAATCTCTTCCCGAATCTGAATGTCGCTGAGAACATCTTTACTGCACACGAACAGACCAGGGGCGGCGTTGTCATTAAACACGGTGAGCAGGAAAAGCGCACCAGTGAACTCCTCGCTCGTTTAGAGCAGCCTATCAACCCTAAAACATTGGTCGCTAATCTGCGGATCGGCCATCAACAAATTGTGGAAATCGCCAAAGTGTTGGCCTTGGATGTCCAGATTCTCATCATGGATGAGCCAACATCCGCCCTCAGTAATGCAGAGGTTGACATTCTGTTCCGCGTCATCAATGAATTAAAGGCGCAGGGGGTTTCCATTGTCTACATATCGCACAAACTCGATGAGTTACTCCACATTGGCGATTTCATTACCGTCCTTCGGGATGGCAATCGCGTCGCAGAAGCACCGATGGAAAAGGTGGATTTGACCTGGATTGTCGAACACATGGTTGGACACGACACCCACGCGGTTTATACGCCGGCAGCTCGTGACATTGGAAAAGAGATCCTCCGTGTGGAAAACCTGAGCCTGCAAAGGGCGGGTAAGGGTCGGAACGCCTTGCTGGATAACGTGTCTTTCTCGCTGCATGGCGGTGAAATCCTGGGCATCTACGGGCTAATGGGCGCGGGGCGAACCGAGCTGTTCGAAACCCTCATCGGCCTGCATCCTCAGGCTACAGGAAATATCTGGCTGGATGACATATCGATTAAAGGCAGGTCGATTAGCGAACGAATCCAGCAGGGAGTCATGCTGATCCCCGAAGACCGCCAGCGTGAGGGTCTGGTACAAAGTCTTTCGGTGAGCAACAACATGGTTCTGGCGAGTTTACGGAATTATCTATCGCGCTTTCGTTACCTTTCATCTTCAAAAGAGCGCGAAAACGTGAAGCGCCTGGTTGAGGAGCTATCGATCAAAGTCTCCAATCCGCAAAATCTCATCAGTTCGCTGAGCGGCGGAAACCAGCAAAAGGTCGTTGTCGGCAAAGCCCTGTTGACTTCGCCCAAGGTCCTGCTGATGGATGAGCCGACACGGGGCATTGACGTAGGGGCAAAGGAAGAGATTTTTAACATTATGACCGAACTTGCCCAGCGTGGCCTGGGGGTCTTGTTTGTCTCCACTGAACTCAAAGAGGTGATGGCGATGGCCGACCGCATCCTGGTCATGGCGAGAGGGCGTATTACCGCCGAATATTTGCGCGCTGAGGCAACGCAGCAGGCCCTGGTCGAGGCATCCGCAATTGGTCATGAAACTCAGCCGGCCAATGGATGAGTTGTTTGCATCTGAACGAAAGGTACGTGAAAGATGACATCAGATATAGCGGCCCAACGTGCTGACCACAAACAAGATGGATTACACCAGCGCGCCACCTTGAAAACGCTGTTGTTCCAACTTCGAGCATTTATCGTCTTGATTCTTCTTTTTGCTTTCTTCTCAGTGTATTCCGATTCTTTCCTGCAACCTGGCAACCTGATCATTCTGACAAAGCAGGTGGCGATCAACGCGCTCTTGGGCATTGGTATGACCTTCGTTATTCTGGCCGGGGGCATAGATCTGTCGGTGGGATCCATTGTTGGGCTGTGTGGCATGATTGCCGGCGGCTTAATTAACGAGGGGCTTGTCCTCCCCATGTTTGGCGTCGTAGTTTACTTCAATGTGTGGATTGTGATGCTCATCACGCTGGTGGTGGGCATGATCATCGGGTTTGCAAATGGGATTATTATCACCCGTTTTAATGTGGCACCCTTTATCGTCACTTTAGGTATGTTATATGTGGCACGCGGGCTTGCTCTGCTGCGGAACAATGGCGCGACTTTCCCGAATCTTGTGGGCGATCCTGCACTTGCCAATACCGGCTTCCCCACATTGGGTACAGGTACATTCATTGGGCTGCCATTTTCGATCTGGATCATGGTCGCCGTAGGATTGTTGGCGGTCTTTCTGACCCTCAAAACCCCCTTTGGGCGACAGGTCTATGCCATCGGCGGCAACGAACGCGCAGCCCTGCTTTCGGGCGTGCGGGTGAAAAATGTCAAGACGATCACCTACGTCATTTCTGGACTTTGTTCAGCGCTCGTGGGCTTGATTATCACCTCACAGTTGGTCTCTTCCCACCCGGCGACAGGCACAAGTTTCGAGCTAAACGCCATTGCAGCCGTTGTGTTAGGCGGTACTTCTCTGGTAGGCGGACGCGGCACCATCGGTGGAACGATTATCGGCGCGTTTGTCATCGGGGTGCTGAACAACGGCATGATTATCGAAGGTGTGAGTTCCTTCTGGCAAACCGTGATTACAGGTGTCGTCATCATCGTCGCCGTGATTATTGATCAGATTCAGCAGAAGTTACAGGAAAGAAGTGTCTCGTAACATGTATTCAATGAAAGGGGGTGAGACCGAGCGACCTATAAACTTGTTGCATATCCGTTACCTAAAACGACTGATAATCAGGAGATATTGATATGAGATACAAAAAATGGTCAAAGCTCATTCTGTTGCTTTTGACCACCATGATCTTGTTGACCGTTGTTCCCACATTTGCGCAGGCAGGCGAGTTGATCGTCATCATCACACCCTCGCATGACAACCCGTTCTTCAAGGCGGAAGCCGACATCGCCCAAGCGCGGGCCGAGGCACTGGGCTACCAAACGCTGGTGCTGGTACACGACGATGACGCGAACTTGCAGGATCAGCACTTTGACGTAGCGATCTCACAAGGGGCTGCGGCCATCATCCTCGATAACGCGGGCGCAGACGCCTCTGTTGCGTCGATCCAGCGGGCGAAAGACGCCGGAATTCCCACCTTCCTGATTGATCGTGAGATCAACGCCAGCGGCGTGGCCGCGGTCCAGTTGGTATCGAACAACTACCAGGGCGCAGTACTGGGTGGTGAATTGTTCGTCCAGTTGATGGGCGAATCGGGCAAGTATGTGGAGCTGCTGGGCCGCGAGACAGACACCAACGCCCACATTCGTTCCCAGGGTTACAACGATGTGATCGCGGACTTCCCGGACATGGAATTGGTTGCGCAGCAAACCGCCAACTGGAGCCAGACGGAAGCCTTCGATGTGATGGAAACCATCATTCAGGCCAACCCGGACATCCAGGGTGTCATCGCCGGGAACGACACGATGGCGCTG
>JAIOHO010001179.1 GCA_019912905.1 Anaerolineae bacterium | reverse complement strand
GCGTGAACGGGTCCAGGCTGACCTGGTGCCGCCCGTCACGTTGGTCGAACCCGACCCCGCCACTGACGAGCAGCTTCTTCGCTGCCATACACCGGATTATCTGGCGAGCGTGAAAAATGGGACTTTGGATCCGCGAGCGGTCCGGCGAATCGGTTTCCCCTGGTCGCCGCAGATCATGGAACGATCCCGACGGTCAGTCGGCGGCACGATCGCAGCCTGCCGCAGCGCACTGAATCATAGGTGCGCGGTGAATCTCGCCGGAGGGACTCATCATGCCTATGCCGATCATGGCGAGGGCTACTGCGTGTTCAACGACGTCGCCGTAGCTGCCCGCGCCATGCAGGTGGAAGGCCGTGCCCGCCGCATTCTGGTCATCGACTGTGATGTGCATCAGGGCAATGGCACGGCGGCACTGTTTGCAGACGACGCCAGCGTCTTCACCTTTTCGATTCATGGGGCAAGAAACTACCCCTTCCACAAGGAGCACAGCGATTTCGACGTGGCGCTGGACGATGGTGCCGATGACTTGACGTATCTCGACGCACTGGCGCGAGGGTTGGATGTGGCTGTGAAACACGCTGATGCGGATCTGGCGATCTACCTGGCGGGGGCTGACCCGTTTGCCAGCGATCGTCTGGGTCGCATGCGGGTTAGTAAAACAGGTCTGGCGCAGCGTGACCGGCTGGTTTTCGAAGAGTGTCTGGAGGTCGATCTTCCGGTGGCGGTGGTGATGGCGGGGGGTTATGCACCCGATGTGAGTGACATCGTTGATATTCACTTTGAGACCGTGTGTCAGGCCCTGGATTATGCGACTTAAATCACCAGCATGCAGTCTCGCTAGCGGGTTACTCAGGGTGCCTTAATGTGGTACTGCGGGGACGTTCATGTACCTGTTTTTATAATCCTCGCAAAGGCAGAATAGAAATCTGCCACAACAACACAAGCTGGGGGAACAGCTTTATGACCGCTCAGATTCACACCTGGGAGAATCGTCTTCTGGCCTGGGCATATGAGGCGTTGGAAAGTCACATGCCCCATCCTGCGCCGATCACAAGTCACGATTCGCTGCCAGCGGCCTACCGCTATTGTAGGGATCTCACACGGCTTCACAGCCGCACCTTTTTCCTCGCCTCTGCGCTGCTGCCGCCCGAAAAGCGGCAGGCGGTTCGGGCGCTGTATGGCTTCTGTCGCATTACGGACAATATCGTCGACGAAAGCGCGTCGGCGACAGCGGCTCGGACGCGGCTGGAACATTGGCGGCAGGCATTGATGACTCCCGATCCGCCGCCGGGGATGCCGGTGGCGCTGGCCTGGGCCGATACAGTGCGGCGCTATCATATCCCGCGCGGCTACATCGAGCAGTTGATCGACGGGGTTGGGCGCGACCTGGATCAGCAGCGCTATGCCACCTTTGCAGAACTGGCCGAATATTCTTATGGCGTCGCTTCGACGGTGGGCCTGATGGCGATGCATATCATTGGCTTCCGCAGCGCAGAAGCCCTGCCGTATGCGGTTAAGCTGGGGGTTGCGCTGCAATTGACGAATATTCTGCGTGATGTGGCAGAGGATTGGCGCAATGGCCGTCTGTATCTGCCGCAGGATGAATTGGCGGCCTATGGGTTGACGGAAGCTGACATCGAAGCTGGCTGCGTCGATGAGCGCTGGCGGGCGTTCATGGCCCACCAGATCGCCCGCAACCGCCGGTTGTACGACGAATCCTGGCCTGGCATCGCGCTGCTCGACGCTGATGGCCGCTTCGCGATTGGGACTGCGGCGGAATTGTACCGGGCGATCCTGGCGGACATCGAGGCGCAAGACTATGACGTGTTCAGCCGCCGGGCTTCGACCACACCTTCCGGCAAGCTGCGGCGTCTGCCGAGGATCTGGTGGCGCTCGCGGCGTGCAGACTGAGGATTGGTATGCCGGATTATGATTTTCTGGTGGTGGGGGCCGGTCATAACGCGCTGGTGTGCGCCGGTTACCTGGTCAAAGCCGGTTATCGCGTCGGCGTGCTGGAACGGCGGTCGGTGGTGGGCGGCGCGGTGGTGACGGAAGAAATCGTGCCCGGCTTCCGCTTCGACCTGGGCGGCTCGGCGCATATCCTCATCCACCATACACCGATTGTAGAAGATCTTGAACTGGACCGTTACGGACTAGACTATATTGATCTCGACCCGCTGTTTTTTGCCCCTTATCCCGATGGCAGCCACCTCACCCTCTGGAAGGATGTGGACCGAACGTGCGAAAGCATTGCCCAGGTATCCCCTCAGGATGCAGAGGCCTACCGCCGCTTTATTGACCGCTGGCAGCCGGTGGCGTCCAGTATGGTCGAAGCGTTTCTGCACCCGCCGACGCCCTTCAATCTGGGGCGTTATCTGATCTTCGGCAGTGGGATCGGGCGCGATCAGCGGCTGTATCAGCTCAGCGATCTGCTGCGCGGCTATGGACAGGTGCTGCGCGACTCTTTTGAGAGTGACCAGGTTCGGGCGCTGATCGGCTGGATGGCGGCACAGTCCGGTCCACCGCCGACGGAACCGCTGAGTGCCCCGTTTGCGCTGTGGCATCCGATGTATCACATCAGCGGAGTCAAACGCCCGCGCGGTGGCTCTGGAATGCTGACCCAGGCGCTGGCCCGCATGATCGAGGATTACGGTGGCGAGATTTTGACGGATATGCCGGTTCAGCGCATTCTGGTGCGTTCCGGGCGGGCCGTTGGCGTCGAAACGCAGAGTGGGAGGACCCTCAGCGCGCGGGCGGTCATCTCCGGCGCGCATATCCACACGACGCTCGGCCTGCTGGGTGAGGCGACACCCCCGGCAGCCCGAACCCTGCTGGAACGCTCCCGGATTGGCAACGGCTTCGGGATGATCGTGCGCTATGCGACGCACGAACTACCGAATTACACGGTTCTGCCATCGCCTGCGGACGGCACACCCGGACTCCAGCATCACGCGCTGCAATTGATCTGCCCATCGCTGGATTACCTCAATCGCGCCTACGGCGATTACCTGGGCGGTATTCCGTCGAGCGACCCGGCACTGATTGCCATGACCTTTTCTGCCGTCGATCCGAGTCTGGCTCCGCCGGGCAAACATACGCTGTTCCTGTGGGGGCAGTATTTTCCGTATGAACTGGCGTCGGGCGTGTCCTGGGATGAGGTGGGTGAGGAGGTTGCGGCGCACATGCTGGCGGTGCTGGCCCGTTACGCGCCCAATGTTCAGGATGCGGTGATCGACCAGCTCATCGAGACGCCGCTCTACCTGGAACGGACGCTCGGCCTGCTGCGCGGCAACGTCATGCACCTGGACATGTCGATCGACCAGATGTTTATGCTGCGCCCGGCGCTGACCATGAGCAATTACCGGGGGCCGCTGGAGCGCCTGTATCTGACCGGTGCGAGTACGCATCCTGGTGGGGGTATTATGGGGGCGGCAGGTCGCAACGCTGCATCGGTCATCCTGCACGATCTGTCGCGTGCGCGCTGGCGCTGAGGGGTGAGGAGAGCTGCATGACTTATCCGGCTTTTCTGCTGCTGTTCGTCGTCCTGCCCATTGGGATTCTGAGTCTGTGGGCGCTCGTCGATGTCCGCCGGGGACGGTGGATTCCCCAGGCACTGCGCGGTTGGCCGGTCTGGTTGGTGCTGGGGGGGCACAGTCTGGTGGCGCTGCTGTATACCACGCCCTGGGATAACTATCTGGTGGCGACTGGAGTCTGGTACTACAATCCCGATCTGGTGACCGGCATCACCTTCGGTTGGGTTCCGCTGGAGGAGTACCTGTTCTTCATCTTGCAGCCCTTGATGACCGGCCTGCTGCTGCTGACCTTTGCTCGCTATCTGCCGCTGAACGCTGAATTCTCGGAGGGTCGGCGTATGCGTCTGCTGCTGCTGGCTCCATTAGTAGGGGTATGGTTGATTGCGGCGTTCATCCTGGTACGCGGCTGGCCGCCCGGCACGTACCTCGGCCTGGAACTGATCTGGGCGCTGCCTCCGATCCTGCTACAACTGGCCTTTGGCGGCGATCTGATCTGGCGTTACCGGCGACCCATCCTGGTCACGATTATCGTGTCCACGATCTTTCTGGCCGCTGCCGATTCGCTGGCAATTCGCGCAGGCACGTGGACCATCGACCCAGATCAATCGCTTCACGTCTTCATCGGCAGTATTCTACCGGTCGAGGAACTGGTGTTCTTCTTACTGACCAACGTGCTGGTCGTGTTCGGTGTGACGTTGGTCGCGGCTGAGGAAAGTCATGTTCGCTTTCGCCGCTTGAGTCAGCGCCTGCGGGCGAGGGCGGCGGGCATCGAGGACGATCATGCCGATCAAGCCGCATAGTCGGCCCGCGTACCGGCGGTTGTGGATTTCTGGTGTATTTCACTGTTGGTGTGTGTCGGAGCGCCGCTGTGTACGGGCTTGATCAGACATTTCAGGCTGCGGAGCATCAGCCTTTTTTGTGGACGCAGTCGGATGCACAGGCGGCGGCCCTGCTCGTGCATGGTTTTCCCGGCACCCCCGCAGACGTGCGGCCTATCGCCGATATGCTGTTTGCGGCAGGCTGGGCCGTACAGGCGGTGCTGCTGCCCGGCTTTGGCTCACAGATTGCGACTCTCGGCCAGCGGCAGAGCGTCGAATGGATCGAGGCGGTGCGCCGCGCTCTGGCGGATTTGAAACGTTCGTATCCAAGCGTGCTGCTGGTCGGCTATTCGCTGGGCGGGGCGCTGGCCGTGCAGGTCGCCGCCGTCGAACGGCCTGCTGCACTGCTGCTGCTGGCTCCCTTCTGGAAGCTGGAACATCCGCTGTGGCCGATGCTGCCGGTCATTCGGCGTGTGCTGCCTGCGGTTCCGATTTTTCGCCTGCTGCGCCTCGATTTTTCTGACCCGGAGACGCGCGCCAGTATTCTGAATTTTGTGCCTGACGCGGACCTGGATGATCCTCAGACCCAGCAGGCAATCCGCGATTTTCGCCTGCCGGTCAGCCTGTTTGCAGAAGTGCGTAAAGCCGGAGTCATGGGATTCCGCGCTGCGCCACAGGTTCGCGTGCCGGTCACCATCATCCAGGGTGTGCAGGATGAACTGGTGCGGCCTTACCTCACGGCTCAGCTTGTTCGCCGCTTTCCAAATGGCGCGCGACTGCTCGAAGTGCAGGCGGACCACGTCCTGATTGATCCCCGGACTCTGGCCTGGGCGAAAATCCGCGAGGTGCTATTGGACTTCAGGGGACTAGCCACAACCGGTAATGTGGGGTAGAAATAAACTATTCTTCCGCACAAACCAAATGGAACATGACTATGCAATGGGATCAGCGCTTTGCAGTGCGCACTGCGCACATGAAACGGTCCACGATTCGGGAAATCCTGAAGCTGACCGCGCAGCCCGATGTGATCTCGTTCGCAGGTGGGCTGCCTGCGCCGGAATTTTTTCCGATTCAGAGGGTGCAGCAGGCCGTGGATGTCGCGCTTTCAGAGCGCGGGCAGGCAGCCCTGCAATACAGCACGACAGAAGGGATGCCCGAACTGCGCGAATGGATCGCGGCGCGCCTCTCCAACGAGCAGATCACCATTCATCCGGACAATGTGCTGATTACGACCGGATCGCAGCAGGGGCTGGATTTGATCGGACGCGTGCTGCTCGATGAAGGCGATCGCATCATTGTCGAAAATCCGACCTATCTGGGCATGATCACGGCCTGGCGACCTTATGGTCTCGATTACGTTCCGGTGCCAACCGATGCCGATGGCCTTCTGATTGACGCCCTGGAGCCTCTGCTGGAACGTAATCCCAAGCTGCTGTACGTCGTGCCCAGCTTTCAGAACCCCGGCGGATTTACTTTGTCTGTGGAGCGCCGCGAGCGTCTGGTTAAGCTTCTGGCGCAGTATGGTGTTCCGTTGGTCGAGGATAATCCCTACGGTGAATTGTGCTATACCGGCAAACCGAGACCGTCGATCTTCGGGCTGGACGCCCGTAACCTGGGCATTACTACCCCGGATGGGCACGTGATTTACGTCGGCACCTTCTCCAAGGTGCTGTCGCCCGGCCTGCGCATCGGCTATGTCGTAGCGTCGCTGCCGGTGATTGACAAGCTGGTGCAGGCCAAACAATCCGCCGATCTACACACCAGTACCCTCGACCAGTTTATTACCTACGAGGTGGCCCGCGATGGTTTCCTCGAACAACATGTGGCGCACCTGTGTGAGGTCTACCGCGAGCGGCGCGATGTCATGCTGGCGGCGATGGCCCATTATTTTCCGCCTGGCGTTACATGGTCAAAGCCGGATGGCGGCCTGTTCCTGCTGGTCACCGCGCCGCCGCATGTGGATACCACCCTGCTGCTGGCTGAGGCGGTCGAGCGGAAGGTCGCTTTCGTGCCGGGTGCAGATTTCCATGTTGATGGCGGCGGCCAGAATACCTTTCGCCTGAACTTCTCCAATGCGAACCCCGAATTGATCGAGGCGGGCATCCAGCGCCTCGGCGATCTGTTGAAGGATGCAATTGTCCAGCCGGTGCATTGAATTCACCACGAGAGGGTGTACAGCTTATGGAATGGGACAGCCTGATTTCCGACCGAGTGCGACGTTTGCAGCCTTCGCGACTGACCGCGATTTTCCAGATGGGCGACGGCCAGGATGTCATTTCCCTGGCAGGCGGTGTGCCTGACCCTGCCTTCCTGCCGGTCGAGCGCATCCGTGAAGCCACCGACACCGTGTTGTCGGAGCGCGGCGGCGAGGCCCTCAATTATGGCAGCGGCCAGGGGGTGCTGGAACTGCGCGAATTTCTTGCGGCGCGTATGTCCACCGACTTCATGAAGATTGACCCGGAAAACATCATCATTACCAGCGGCTCGCAGCAGGGACTGGACCTCGTCGGGCGGGTGTTATTCGATGAAGGTGACAAAGTACTCGTGCGAAACCCGACCTATATCGGGTCTATCAATGCCTGGCGGAGCTATAATCTGAAATGGGAACCGGTGTTCAGCGGTGGGGAGTCGGATGACCTGGACAGGGTCATGCAGCCCAGGCCCAAGCTGATGTATTTTGTCGCTGATTATGAAAACCCCACCGGCGAGATGTTGAGTGAAGCGCGCCGCCGCAGCCTGGTCAAAGCGCTGATCCAATATCAGGCGGCGGTGCTGGAAGATGACCCCTACGGTCAGCTTCGCTTCGAAGGCGAGCGTATCCCGACGATGCTCGAACTGGAAGCGCAGCACACAGGCACCGGGCGGATCGGCGGACATGTCATCTACGCCGGATCGTTTTCCAAGGTGCTGTCACCGGGGCTGCGCGTGGGTTGGCTGGTGGCGGATAAGCCGCTGGTCGCCCGAATCATGCAGATCAAGCAGGGAGCTAATCTGTGCTCCAGCATTTTCGACCAGTTTGTAGCGTATGAAGCGTCAGGCGACGGTTTCCTCGATGCCCACATTCTCAAGCTGCGGGGCTGGTACGCCGAACGCCGCAACGCGATGATTGCCGCGATGGAGCGCTATTTCCCGCCTGAGGTGACTTTTACACGGCCCCACGGTGGTTTTTTCGTCATGGTGACCCTGCCAGAAGGCATGGATTCCATCGAACTGCTCAAGCGGGCGGTGGAGCGCGGGGTGGTGTTTATTCCGGGTGAAGCCTTCCACATCCGGGAAGGCGGGAATAACAATCTGCGGCTGAGTTTCTCGCGTTACAAACCGGAACTCATCGACGAAGGCATCCGGAGGCTGGCTGAAGCCATCAAGGAAATGATCGCCGAGCGCGTTTGAAGATGCGTGTGGCACACGCGGGGTCAGGTGATGCCGGGCGGATGATCTGACCATCGTATTTCAGGAGGTAGAATCGACAATCCGCATGTTTGCAGCAATTCCTCGCAGCTGGCAGCGCACCCTGTATATTGTCTTCTTCGCGCAGTTGATCTCCGCGATGGGCTTTTCGCTCATTTTCCCGTTTCTGCCCCTCTACGTCCAATCCTTAGGCACCACCACCGGGATCAGCCTCGACTTCTGGGCCGGGATGGTCTTCTCGTCGCAGGCTATTACGATGATGATTGCTTCGCCGATCTGGGGCGGGCTGGCCGACCGTTATGGGCGCAAAGTGATGGTTGAGCGGGCCATGTTCGGTGGCACCATTCTGCTGTTTCTGATGGCCTTCGTGACGTCGGCGGAGCAGTTGGTGCTGCTGCGCGCCATCCAGGGTTTCGTTACCGGGACCGTCTCCGCCAATAACGCGCTGGTGGCAGCTTCTGCCCCGCGCAACCGCATGGGCTATGCGATGGGGATGTTGCAGGTCGGCCAGTGGAGCGGTATCGCACTGGGGCCGCTGGTCGGCGGGGTTCTGGCAGACGCATTTGGTTTTGCCATCCCGCACATCTTCACCGCCATCCTCCTTGGAGTCGCTGGAATCCTGATCTATTTTGGGGTGGACGAACATTTCGAGCCAGTTGAGCAGGCGAAAGCCCGGCGGCCCTCTCTGGTCAGCGAGTGGCGGCACGTGCTGTCGATGCCTGGGGTAATGCTCACCTACAGCCTGCGCTTTCTCACGGCGCTGTCCCGCTCGATGATTACGCCGATTGCCCCGCTGTTTGTCCAGACCCTGCTGCTGGAGGAGGCGGGTGTCAGCACGGTCACCGGCCTCATGATTGGTATCAGCTCGGCGGCGGCCACAGCCACTGGGATTTACTTTGGCCGATTGGGGGATCGGATCGGGCATCGCAAAATTGTGGTCGGCTCGGCGGTGATTGCTGGCTTGTCGCTGCTGCCGCAGGCGCTGGTCACGGAAACGTGGCAGTTGATCGTGCTGTATGCCCTGACCGGCGCGGCCAGTGGGGGCCTGGTGGCTTCGCCCAGCGCGCTGCTGGCCGAGTATACCGACCCTGGCGAAGAAGGTGCGGTTTATGGTCTCGATAACTCCATCGTGGCGGGTGGCCGCGCGCTGGCCCCGCTGATTGGGTCCGGTTTGGCGATCTGGTTGGGCTACCGGGGTGTGTTTGGGGTCGCGGCTCTGATGATGGGCGCGCTGGTGGTGGTGGCGCTGCGCGGCCTGCCTGAACGCCAGCTAAAGGCTGCATGAGGCTCCGCTGAACAACCGCATTTGCAGGTCCATTTCGATGGCTGAGAACCTGACACTTTTGTAGAGGATATACAAGCTGCTCATGGAATGCGCTAAGGTTAAAGCTGACTGAAGCAAACCCAGAGGGCAAAACCATGAG
>JAIOHO010001178.1 GCA_019912905.1 Anaerolineae bacterium | reverse complement strand
CTCAAAATACTTGCCGTCAACCGTTTCGATCAGATCACCCGGCTGAATACCTGCGTCAGCCAGAGGCGAACCGGGTGTCACGTTGATGATGCCGCTGCTGCCGCCAACGATGGTCGGCAGACCCATCAGGCCAATAATCGTAAACAGAATGATCGCGGTCAGCAGATTCGCCGTCGCACCCCCAGCCATAAACAAGATGCGGCCAAGGGGCTTCGCCTCATTGACGGAGGTCACTTTTTTGATGCCGCGTGCGCTCAGGCGATCGCGCTCGCCGCTCAGTTGATCGGTGTGCGCCTCGCTGTCCACCTCCAGGCGGTCTTGCGCAAGTTTTCGATCACGGGCCGCCTCCTGTTCGCTGACCGGGCGCACAAAATCTTCGCCAAGTGGCCGCACAAAACCACCAATTGGCAGCCAGTTCAAGGTATATTCCGTCGCGCCGCGTGTAAACAACGTCATCATGCGGGGCGGAAACCCGATTCCGAACTCCAGAATCGTTATCCCCACCAGCTTCGCAGCCAAAAAGTGACCCATTTCATGGATGAAAATCGCCGGGATCAACACCAGCGCAAAGGCAACTATGGCCGATAAAGCATCGTTTCCAACCAGAAAGTCTAACATCCGCACCACACCCTTGATTGTTGTGTCGTTCGAGTCTGCATTATACTGGCGCGTTTCTTGAGCGAGCAAGACTGCTGGTCAGCACACTCATTAATCCTTCACGTAGGATGGGGTTTACTAATGTACCAGAAAGTAGACAGGCACATCCATACCGGGCTTACTGCCGCCCTCTTTTTCTAAGAAAATTACAACACAAAAGTGCAGATGCGTCTATGAAGAAGCCGAAACCACTCAATTGTGGTGCGGGGTGATCGCGTTATAATGAGCCATGTGCCGACTCAGCATTCGACAGGAGTGTGCATGCAAGCGTTAATCGGCCTGGTTCGCACGATGCGTCCGCGCCAGTGGAGCAAGAATGTCATTATTTATGCTGGCCTGATTTTTGATGGGCAGCTGTTTCTGCATGACTCGTTTTTGCGGGTGACCATGGCATTTGCCCTGCTGTGCCTGATCTCCAGCACGATCTATATTATCAACGATCTGGTGGACATCGAGGCCGACCGGCAGCATCCGCGCAAGAAGTTTCGCGCTCTGCCTTCCGGTCAGGTTTCTCCGGCAGTAGCCACCATTGCTGCCATCATCTTGCCGGTTGTGGCAATTGGGGCTGCTATTCCGCTCAGCCCACGCCTCGCGGTGATCCTCGTTAGCTATTTTATCATCCATGTGCTCTATTCTTTCTGGCTTAAGAATATCGTCATCATCGATATTCTGGCGGTTACAGCGGGCTTCGTACTGCGGGTCGCAGCCGGGGTCCTGGTCGTTCAGGTCGCCAATTTCTCACCCTGGCTCTATGCCTGTACCGCGCTCCTGGCGCTCTTCCTCGTCATTGGCAAGCGCCGTCAGGAATTAATTCTATTAGCCGAAAACGCTCAGAACATCCGCGCCACCTATAAAGACTATAATCTGCCGCTTCTGGACGAAATGCTGCGTTTCGTGACGACGGGGACTTTTGTGGCCTACCTGCTCTACACCGTCGAAGCCAAAACCATACGGGTAGCAGATACTAACCTGGCTCTGATTACGGTGCCTTTTGTACTCTACGGCCTGTTCCGATACATGTATCTTATTTATGTCCGTGAAGAAGGCAGCGCCCCGGATGAAGTGCTGCTCACCGATCGCCCGCTGCTGATCTCCATCATGCTGTGGGGACTGACCTTCGTCCTGATTCTGTACCTGCCGAGCATCCTTTGACAGGCAATGACCACTTCTTACAGCGCCCCGGCTAAAATCATTCTTTTTGGCGAGCATGCGGTCGTCTACGGTCAACCGGCGATCGCGGTGCCGATCTCCGGCCTGCGCGCGTTCGCCACGATCGAACCCTCTCCGCCTGACCAACCGGGACTGCGACTCGTTGCCGAGGATTTGCAGCAGACCTTTCATCTGGAAACCGTGGACGCCGATAACGCCCTGGCTGCAACTGTAGACATTATTCTCCAACATCTCCAGGTTCCGCCCCCATCCGTGACCATTCGTCTGCGCTCCGCGATTCCAATTGCCAGCGGGCTTGGCAGCGGTGCGGCCATCGCAGCGGTACTTGGGAGGGCCTTGAGCGCAGCGGCGAATCTGTCACTCAGCGACGATGCTCTGAATACAGTTGTCTATGCTGTTGAAACTCTCCACCATGGGACGCCCAGCGGAATCGACAATACGGTGGTGGTCTATGAGCAGCCCGTGTATTTTGTACGCGGAAAACCCATTGAAACCCTCCACGTCAAGCATCCCCTCCAACTCGTTATTGCCGACACAGGCCAGCCTGCGCCCACCCACATTGCCGTGGGAGATGTCCGCAAACTGGTTGAGGCGCATCCCGAACAGGCAGGCCCGGTGATCGAGGGGATCGGACAGCTCGTCTCCCAGGCGCGGCAGGCGCTCAGTCAGGGGGAAATCGCGCTTCTGGGTCAGTTAATGACCGATAACCACACGTTGTTGCAGCAGCTCACGATCTCCTCCGCTGATCTCGATCACCTGGTACAGACTGCGCTTGAGGCGGGCGCTGTCGGAGCCAAGATGTCCGGTGGAGGACGAGGCGGCAATATGATTGCGCTGGTCAGTGAAACGACAGGGGCACAGGTCGAACGGGCACTCCGGGCTGCCGGTGCTGTGCGGACGTTCAAAACGGTGGTACACCCCTGTGGGCCTTGATAATGCCCCTGGCGTTATCAATCGCAGATAACCCCCACAAATTATGCCCGACGGCGGCGGGCCACTCTTCTCAGCAGATCAAGATATTGAACCTTCTACCGGCTCATTGGTTTAGGGGTTATGTTGCGTGGCCCTTCCGTCAGGCGTTAAAATTGCGTGAAACAAGAACATGAATGAACAGAAACGATTATCCGTGATCAAAACACCTTTCTTGGATGCACTTCGCGAGATTTATCCAGCGGATCGCCTGCTGGCCGGGAGCGTCCAGGCGCTGGCCTACGAATCGGACGCTCTGACGGCCTTCAACGCGCGTCCGCAGGCAGTTGTGCTCCCGGAAACGCCCGATGAAGTCATCGAGACTGTCCGCCTGTGCAGCCGCGAACAAATACCCTTTGTTGCCCGCGGAAGCGGTACGAGTCTGTCTGGGGGTTCGCTGCCTGTCGCCGAAGGCATTGTCATCGCGCTGAACCGGCTGAACCGAATCAAACGAATCGACGCGGAAACACGGGTGGCTGTCGTCGAACCCGGCGTCATCAACCTCGACATTTCACGCGCAGCCGAACCATATGGTTTGTATTATGCGCCGGACCCATCCAGCCAGTCGATCTGCACAATTGGTGGCAATCTCGCCTTTAACTCTGGCGGAGCGCACTGCCTCAAGTACGGCATGACCAGCAATCATATCCTCGGCATGACGGTCGTCCTGGCCGATGGCGAAGTCGTCACCCTGGGCAGCGCCAGCCTGGAAGGGGTCGGCGTGGGGCCAGATCTGGTGGGCCTGTTCGTCGGTTCCGAAGGATTGTTCGGTATCGCTCTTGAAATTACCGTCCGGCTGCTGCCAAAGCCAGAGCGTTACTGCACTGTCATGGCTGCTTATGATGACTTAGGCACTGCGGGAGATGCCGTTGCCCAGGTCGTGGCTTCTGGCCTGCTGCCCGGCGCGATGGAGATTATGGACCGGTTGGCGATCAAGGCGGCTGAGGCCGCCGTCCATGCCGGTTATCCGCCCGATGCGGCGGCCATCGTCATCGTCGAACTGGAGGGCGAAACACGCCAGGTCGATGAGGAGTTCAAGGCACTGCAAGCCGTGATCCAGGCCTCCGGCGCACGTCACATCCATATTGCCAAAGATGCGGATGAGCGTGCGCGAATCTGGAAAGGCCGAAAAAGTGCGTTTTCGGCGGTTGGCCGCCTCAGTCCAGATTACATCGTGCAGGATGGGGTCGTGCCGCGCGGACATCTGGGGCACGCGCTGACCGAAATTAACCGCTTGAGCCGCGAGTATGGCCTCGAAGTCGCGAATGTCTTTCATGCCGGGGATGGCAACCTGCATCCGCTTATTCTGTTTGATGGCAATCAGGCGGGTGCTCTGGAACGCGCAGAAGCGCTAGCCGGAGAGATTCTGCGGATGTGCGTCGCATTGGGTGGGTCGATCACCGGGGAACACGGCGTCGGCATGGAAAAAAAAGCCTACATGACCACGATGTTCAACGAAACGGATATGGACACGATGAAGGCGATCCGCATGCAGATGGACCCGGGATTGATCGCCAACCGGGGCAAGATGTTCCCCGGTGACTGACCGCTATGCGAAGGAGACGCAGTTACGCATGAGTCTTCAACCTCAAACCATTGCTGATGTTCAGGACATAGTCCGTGCAGGCGGTCACCTGTTGCCACGTGGGGGCGGCTCGAAACCGGGCCTTTCGACGCCAACACGCGGGACAACCAGTATTGAGTTACGAAATCTGGCAGGCATCCTCGAATATGAGCCAGGCGAATATACCTTCACGGCCTATGCCGGGACGCCAGTTGCCGAGGTCGCCACAGAATTAGCCAGGAACGGTCAGTATATGCCCTTCGATCCCCTCCTGGCCGGGCACGGCGCAACATTAGGTGGCACGGTCGCCGCGAACACCGCCGGGTCCGGGCGCTATCGTTATGGCGGTGTGCGCGATTTTATCCTGGGCGTGCGCTTCGTCGATGGGCAGGGTCAGCTTGTCCGCAGCGGGGGCAAGGTCGTCAAAAACGCAGCAGGCTTTGACCTCTCTAAGTTTATGGTCGGCAGCCTGGGGCGTTATGGCATTATGGTCGAGATGAGCTTCAAAGTCTTCCCGCGCCCCGCCGTTTATCACACCCTTATGCTTCGCTATGGCTCATTAGCCGATGCGCTCCAGGCAACATTCCGGCTGTCTGCCGCGCCTTTTGAACCTGATGCGGTAGACCTGGAACCCCAGCCTGACAAATCGTGCCAGTTTCTCCTGCGCGTAGGCGGCCTCGAAAGCACGCTGCCAGATCGAATTGACCGACTGCGGACCTTTTTCAACGATCAAAGCGCCGCCATTGATCAGGCCCACATACTGAAGGGGGACGAAGAAACCGCCTTGTGGATCGGGATTAACGAATTTGAGTGGACACCCTCACAAACGGATGCGGTCGTCAAAGTACCGCTTTCGCCTCGACAGGTTGTTGATCTGGACCGTGCGGTTCCCGATTCAATTCGGCGGTATACCTGTGCGGGCCATGTCGCCTGGCTCGCTGTCTCAAAAGTCGAGCTGCTGGCTGATACGCTCACGCGGCTGAATCTGACCGGCCTGCGGCTGACGGGTGAACCGGGGGATGTAATCCTCGGCAGTCGCCTGGGCTTGAGTATGGCCCAACGAGTAAAGCAAGCCCTCGACCCTGCTGCCGTCTTTGGAGAAGCCTGATGCGACATGACATAGACCCGTCACAGCACGGCCCCCATGGAGAAGCCATGGTGAAAGCCATCGAGTCCTGCGTCCACTGCGGCTTTTGCCTGGCTGTCTGTCCGACCTACAACGTCCTGGGCGAAGAAATGGACTCCCCGCGCGGGCGTATTTACCTGATGAAAAGCGTCCTCGAAGGGAAAATCGAGCAGGAAGATGCACAGCCTTATATCGACCGCTGCCTGGGCTGCACCGCATGTGTCCCGGCCTGCCCGTCCGGTGTGCAGTATGGCGAACTGCTCATCGGCTACCGCGGACAGAGTGAGGCGCAGCGCAACCGACCCCTGCTCGACCGTGTGCAGCGGACCATGATCCGCGAAACCCTACCCTACCCCGACCGCTTTCGGCTGGCGGCGCAGGCCGGGCGCATCGGCAGTCTCTTCGAGCAAGCCCTGCCGGAGCAGATGCGGGCCATGATCGGCCTGCTGCCCCAGCAGCTTCCCCCTGCCCAACCTATGCCCGAAATCTACCCGGCCAAAGGGCCGCGCCGTGCGTGTGTCGCCTTCCTGTCTGGCTGCGTCCAGACGGTCCTCGCGCCGGACATCAATCACGCGACACTGCGGGTTCTGGCTGAAAATGGGGTCGAAACGATCATTCCACGCGGCCAGGGCTGCTGCGGGTCGATGATGATGCATATCGGCGAGACGCCGCTGGCGCAGCAGTTGGCCCGCAAGAATCTGGACGTGTTTCCGACGGATGTGGACGCCATCGTGACGAATGCCGCGGGCTGTGGCTCTGGAATGCATGAATACGGCCTGTTGTTCGCACACGACCCCGCAGAGGAACAGGCACGTGCCTTCGCCGAACGTGTTCAGGACGTCACTGTCTTTCTGGATTCGCTCGGTTTCCGTCCGCCGCAGCCGCTCCCCCAACCCATGAAGGTTATTTATCAGGATGCCTGCCATCTGCTGCATGCCCAGGGAATCCAGGCCCCGCCGCGCCGCTTGCTCGGTAGTGTCCCCAATCTGACCCTGCTTGAACTCAATGATGGCGGTCTGTGCTGCGGATCAGCCGGAACCTACAATCTCGAACAACCGGAGATTGCAGGGGAACTGGGCAGACGCAAGGCAGAGCGAATTATTCGGCTTGGGGCCGACGCAGTGGTTTCGGGAAATATCGGCTGTCTGACGCAGATTCGCACGCATCTCGAAGCGAAGAACCAGGCGATCCCGCTGTACCACACGATCCAACTGCTGGATCTGGCTTACCATGGAGCCATCTGATTTGCGGATTGCCAGGGCCTTATGAGTGCGGGCAATCGGTCTGGAAACAGACGATCTCAGCAGCACCTGCATGAGGAGCATACATCGAGTGAATAATTTCTCCGACCAGCGGTCCTTTGATCCCACAGATAGGATTGGTCCCGATCCCGCTGTTGCCGGTTTTGGCTCCCGCTGCATCGCCGCGCTGATCGATTTTGCGATTCTGTTCCCGATATTATTCCTGATCGTCTGGCTTATGCTGCGGTCAACGCCGCTTCAATCACGCGGCGATGCAGGCACGCTTGCGCTGGTGGCTGGGATTCAATTGCTGATTATCACGGTTTATCATCTCATCTTCGAATGGCTGTGGACCGGCCAGACGCCCGGCAAACGGCGCACCGGCATTCGCGTCGTCCAATCCAATGGCCTGCCGCTGACCCCAGCCAGCACGCTCATCCGCAATCTCATAAGGTTACTGGATTTCCTGCCACTCTTTTATGGCGTCGGCCTGCTCGTCCTGTTTGCGACACGCCATACGCAGCGCCTGGGCGACCTGGCGGCTGGCACGGTGGTCATTCGTGAGCAGCGCGATTTCAATGTTCACCCTCCCCAACAAAAGGTGCCCGTGGATTACTGGCATATTGCGCGGACCGACCCAATTCCCCATTATGTAGCCATCGACCGGCTGACCCAGGACGATCGCCAAACCATTCTGAATTATTTGCAGCGGCGTAACACCTTACGGGAACGCTCCGCAATCGTTCTCCTCATCACGCAGCAAATCGTCCAGAAAATGGACGACCCCAAACTGGCAAATGACCTGAGCATGAGTGCTAAACGATCGGAAGTGTTTCTTGAGCATGTTGCCCGCGCCTTCGAAATCGCAGAGCGGGCGGCTGAATAAGGCCGGTTTTTGGGGCACACGCCACGGCGGACCAGATGCGCTAAAAACTGCTCAGACTGCCTGCTGGCAGGATGCCCTCCAACAGCGAATAGGCCGCCGTCGAGAATACCACCCCAATCACCAGAGCTGCCCCTGTCAGGATAACGATATTAATCCAGTCCTGGGAGTTCAACCTCGCTCCCCCTGGGAATGATACGACATCTCCAGGACGTGCCTCGGGGTTATCCAGTGCCTGTAGCGCCAGGTCGAGGCCTTCGACACGGGTACGCGTGTCATAATACAGCAGCGTTAAGCCAATCGGCAGCAGCGGCACCAGAAAGACATTGACCAGCGTGGTCAGGACCGCATCGATCACCTGAGCCAGCACAAATGAACTCGATTGCAGTGACTGCTGCACCATCAGTTGAGTGAGGGCCGTAAACGCCAGTGAAATCACAAATGAGATAACGAACAGCGCCAGCATCAAACCAAACGTCGTCCAGAAGCGCGCTTTACCCAGGGACCACGCGCGACTCACACCGAACGACATGCGGACATTTTCTAACACCAGGACCGGGACCAGCAGCGCGTAAGTCGCAAAGCCAATGTAGGCCACGACGCCCAATCCAGCCAGGATGGGCGCGAAGTTCAAAGCACCACTGAGCAGCACCACAGCCATCGTAAACACCACCAGCGTAATGTAAAAGGTGACAAAGCCAAAACCCAGGCTGGCAAAACGAGGTCGAGTGGCGCTGAATGCTTCGGCGACTGAAACCCTCCGCCCCATTTGTCGCTCAGAAGTCATATAGGTTATGGGCGCATTCACGAGCACAAATTGAAGCAGTGCCACCACAAATGAGACCAGCCCCGAAAGGCAGATCGAGGAAGAATAGGCCATGGTGCTGTCGCTCCCCAGAGTCGAAACATCGACCGCTGCGTCCAGCGCAGGCAGAGTCACCAGCAGGTTAACCACCGTAAGCGGGATCGTCACCAGGGCGGTGAGGCTCACAAATGCCAGAAAATTATCTCGATAGATGCGAAAGGTTTGGTCCAGAAGCTCCAGAAAAGTGTACGACATGGCTGGCACACCAGATCGGCCAGAATTCATCGCGGCTGCCTCCATGGAATATGCGGGGGATGAGAGCTTGCGTCCGAAGCGAGGCCGATATGCCCATTCGCGCGGAGAACCATCACCCACATCGACAAGAATCCAGTGGATTATATCGTAAGGTGCTCGATAAAACCGTCATGATCATGCCACGAAAAAAACCAGCCCCGGAAGCGTTCCCAGGGCTGGCCTGATGGTATTGTATTGCTGGTTTATTCGCCGCCCGGTTCGAGCGTCACTTCGGTTCGTTTCCAATCCGCTCCTGTGAGATCCACGTCCGGCATATCTGTACCCAGACTGTCCAGCGCAGCCTGTGCCAGGTCCGTGCGGTAAGCCCCTTCGCTGGGCGCTTCGGTGATGACTTCGCCTTCGAGGGCTACCGATACCGTCTGGTCCCAGAGGCTTTCATCGAGAATGCCAATGCCAGCCGGGGACGGCCAGATCAGCCCGTTGATCTCATTCAACTGCCAGCGCTGATGACTTTCGCCCAGAGTCGAGCCATTGTTCAGCACGATCTCGACACAGGCATCGAAATTATCACGGCAGAAGGCCCAGCCTTTGAAAGATGCCCGCAGGAATTTGACGGCAATATCCTCGTTGCCTTCATCAGCCAGCCAGGATTCCGACACGAACACATGATCCTGAAGCATCGCGGTGCCCACGTCGTTGAAGTCAATCACATTCAGGTCTTCCGGTTGGTACAGTTCGCCGGTGTCGGGGTTGGTCTGTTCCAGCACCTGGGCATATTCGTTGTAAATCATCGCTTCTGCCGCATCGACCTCGCCGTTGATGAGCAGCGACATATCGAACGGTTGCTGGACGACGGTCACATCATCGGGATTATTCGGATCGATGTCCACGGCCCGCATCGCCGCAAACAGTTCGTGCTCGTTACCGAAGCCCCACGTTCCAATCCGCATCCCGGCAAAGTCGGCCACCGACTCGATTCCACTGTCCGCAAATGAGATTTCGAGTGTGCCGCTGCGCTGGAAAATCTGGGCGATGTTGACCAGATCCGCGCCTGCCTCGCGCGATTGCAGGACCTTCGGAACCCAGGCGATGCCGAATTCTGCGCCGCCCGAAGCCACCACCTGCTGGGGCACAATTTCGACCGCGCCTTCCAGGATCGTCAGGTCCAGCCCTTCATCGGCATAATAACCCTGATCCAATGCCGCGTAATAACCGGCAAACTGAGACTGCGCCACCCACTGCAACTGAAGGCGGACCGGCACCATCTCTTCCTGCGCCGTGACGCTCCCCAGCGCCATCAACGCAACGACCAGGACGGCTACCGCCGCAAACCCTTTTCGACTGCACATAATCATGTCCTCCGATTGATTGATAAGGTTACTTTTCACTTTGCGAAAATCGCAAAGGCAACCACCCCATTCAGCCTGCTCGCGCGTCAATGCGTCTGACGCTGCGCGTGATACCAGGGCATCATCCTGCGCTCCATCAGCAAAACCACATTGTAAAATAGGATGCCGATCATCGACGCGACCAGAATCGCGGCCCACGCGCGCGTGAAGTTAAACCCGGACGCCTCCTGTGTGATGTAGACGCCTAGTGTTGCCCGGGGTCCGCCAAAAAATTCAGAAACCACCGCGCCGATGACACTCAATGAACTGGCGACTCGCAGCGCACTGAAAATAAACGGCAGGGCATTGGGAATGCGCAGCGCCCATAGAATCTTAAAACCACCGGCAGCATACGACGTCATCAACTCAAGCGCGCCTCGATCAACCAGGGTGAGGCCGCGCACCGTGTTGATCATCGTCGGGAAAAACACGATGATCGCGACGATCGCCATTTTCGAGGCGGGATTCGTGATTCCAAACCAGTTGTTCATAATCGGCGCGAAGGCGATAATCGGTACTGAATTAGCCGCAATCGCAAATGGCATGGTGGCTTCGCTGAGGATCGTCCAGCGCGCGGTCGCCAGCGCCACGACAATTCCCACACCACAGCCAATGATGAAGCCGCCAAACGCAGACCATAACGTCGCCCGTGCCGCCTCAAACAGGATGGACTGTTCGCCCGGCGTCAGAAAGGTACGCAGCTGCGCTAAAAATTCCGCCAGGATGTCGGTCGGTTTCGGCAGAATAAATTCGCGTATATTGAAGATATCAACTGCCGCTTCCCAGATCACCAGCACGGCGACCGCCACGACAATCGTTGGCAAATAATAGCGCAGTCGGCTGCCCAGGCTCTGCCGCCGCGAAGTGGATGCCGAAACACCCGTCATTTCAGCCATTAGCCGACCTCATGGGCGTCCCGCAGGAGTTCACGCACAATGTTGACTTTCTCGAAGTAACGCGGGCTTTCGCGGGTTTCAAAAATGCGCGGATATGGCAGATCAATATCGACGATTGAGGTAATACGCCCGGGGCGCGCCGACATCACCACGACACGACTCGAAAGAAAAATCGCCTCCGGGATACTATGCGTCACAAAAACGACGGTAATATTCGTCTCCCGCCAGATTCGCAGCAGTTCCATGTTCATGCGTTCGCGCGTAAACTCGTCCAGCGCACCGAACGGCTCGTCCATCAGCAGCAGCGACGGCTCAAAAGCCAGCGCGCGCGCGATCGACACCCGCTGCTGCATCCCGCCGGAAAGCTGCCAGGGGTAATGATTGGTGAATTTATCCAGTTCCACCAATCGGAGAGCATCCCGGGCCCGGGTCCTGCGCTCACTGGTGGAATACCGCATGATTTCCAGCGGCAGTTCCACATTCTTCTGAACTGTGCGCCAATCTAGCAGGGTAGCCGATTGGAATACCATCCCGTAATCCTGATCAACCCGCGCGCGATACGGGTCTTTTCCGTTGATTCTCAATGCACCTTCGGTCGGCTGGATCAGGTCGGCGATGAGCCGCAGCAGGGTGGATTTGCCGCAGCCAGACGGTCCGATCAGCGAAACAAACTCGCCTTCGCAGACTTCCAGATTAATATCCTGTAGGGCAATTACCTGCTCATCCGTATTCTGATTGTAGACCTTACTGACCCCCTGGACGAGGATCACCTGCTGCGAAGCATTTGGGTTGGACATCGCCGAATTAGTTCCCATCATTTGCGAGCATAACGACCCACGACGAGGTATTCCACCAGGCTGACAATCAGGAACGAGAACATCCCGATGGACGCGGCCACCAGAATGGCCGCCCACAGTTTCGGCGTCGATACCAGACTGTAATCGGAGCTGAAGTCGAGGATCGCCCGCCCCAGGCCATCCCGAATACTCGACGGCAGTTCCCCGATAATGGCGCCGACTACGCTGGCAGTAGCCGAGACTTTGAGCGCGGTAAAGATATATGGCAGCGCGGCTGGAAAGCGCACCTTCCACATCGTTTCCCAGCGGCTGGCCGCATACGACCGCATGAGTTCCATCGTGTTGGGATGCGGCGCGCGCAGGCCGCGCAGGGTATTGATCGTGACCGGGAAGAACGTCAGATAAGCAGAAATTACGGCCACGGCCAGAGAGCCAGCTCCTAACCAGATCACGACCATCGGCGCAATCGCCAGGATCGGCACCGTCTGCGATGCTACCACGTAGGGCAGTAAGCCGCGCTCCATCGGGATGAAGTGGGCAAACAGGGTCCCCAACGCGAACCCCAATGTCGCACCGAAGGCAAACCCTAGAATAGCCTCCCCCCACGTATGCAGTGCCGCGTCCGACAGAATCCGAATCAACAGCAGCGGACCATTCCGGCGGGCAGGCTGGAGCAGAGCCTCGGCGATATTCTGAAGATGGGGCAGATTCACGTCGTTCAGAATTTTGAGATCGGCGAGTTGTGCCCTGCGCGCAACCGCGAGATAACGCGCTTCGGCAAATTCCCCCGCCACCGTGCCAATGTGAAGGCTGGACACGACATCGAGGCTCCCAAGACCGGCATTCGCCACCGTGACGACGACCGCCAGCCGCCCGGGAAATTCGGGAATCACCGGCAGCACGCCCAACGCCTGCTGGTCAGTCTCGAAATCAGTCAGATAACGGAGTTCAGGATAGGCATAATCGGCAGGGTCCGCATTCTCTAAGGGCGCGGGCGGCACCAGGTCGCGAACCACGTTTCGATCCACAATGACCGCCTGTGTTTCGCCCACTTGAAGCGCATTCAGTGCAGCATCCAGCGAAGGATAGGTTTCGTAGTCCCATGCCGGAGCAGGCAGCGTAATCTGATAATCCAGGGACGCGGCCAGGCCTTTGCCAGACTCCCAGCCGAGGAAGATGACCGACAGCACCAGCACGAAGCTCTGAACGCGTGTGATCGGTCCAGGCAAGACGATGTAGGCGAGAACCAGAATGAAGATTGCACTCAGGGTCAGGCTAATCGTCTGATCTGCCATCGAGACCGGAACAAGAAATAGAAGGACGTCCGCGGCCACAAGCGCGGCCACAAGCCCGTTGCCTGCCCACCCCGCCCCAGCGATTAACCCGGCAAGGCTGCCAATCGTGAGCGCGGTAACGACCAGGCCGAGCAGGACCAGCACCTGTTGGGCACGGCTGAGCAAAACGGCTTCGTCGAGTGTGCCAGCTTGAGACTGCTGCGCCCAGGAGCGGGCATACTGCCCCAGCCATGACTCCGGGGCATCTTCCTGCGATTGGTTCACCATCCACGCGGCCAGCTCCCCCAAAGTAGAATCGATCAATTCGGGCGATTCCAGCGTGTACGCCTGGGCGCGCAGCACGAGCATCAGGCTCAACACCACAGCCAGAATCACCAAAGCTCCAGCCACCACAGTACGCGGAACACGCGGCTTTAACAGCGCCGCATCTGGCTGGGAGTTGCGTGAATAAGAGAGTTCTGTCACGAATACCTGACTCTGGGTCGATGGCGTTGTATACACTGAACAGAAAGGATGCAGCATTGAATATACCCGGTCCGCATGGTTGGCTCAAATTTTGATTGTGACAGATTTTACATATCAGAATTTGTGAGATATGACCGGATCGCAAGCCGTATCTCATTTGCAAATTAGACCAAAATCTGGCATCTTTTCTCTTATGGGATTACAACCCGGGTCCATTCATCAGGGATGGCGGCAACCACCCTGATCGTAACGACCCGTGCAGCCATCGTTGACGAGTCAGTCGAGCAGCAGCCAGTCTCGGTAAAGGACGATATTCATCGTGCAGGAGGAGTAATCATTATGGCAAGGATGGTTCGTGGCGCGCTTGTCCAGGCCACATGGACGGGCGATAAGGATTCCATGATCGAGAAGCATGTCGAGTATGCTCACCAGGCGGCGCAGCAGGGCGCGCAGGTGATGTGCTTTCAGGAATTGTTTTATGGGCCTTATTTCTGCCAGGTGCAGGACCCCAAATATTACGGCTACACCGAGCACATTCCAGATGGACCGACCACTCGCATGATGCAGGATCTTGCCAGGGAAACCGGCATGGTCCTGGTCGTGCCCATGTACGAGGAAGAAAATACCGGAGTCTACTACAACACTGCGGCAGTGATTGACGCCGACGGCAAATATCTGGGCAAGTACCGCAAAACACATATCCCCCAGGTCCAGGGCTTCTGGGAGAAGTTTTACTTCCGCCCCGGCAACCTGGGGTATCCTGTCTTCGAGACGGCAGTCGGCAAGGTGGGAGTCTATATTTGTTACGATCGCCACTTCCCCGAGGGCGCACGCGCGCTCGGTCTGAACGGGGCGGAAATCGTGTTTATCCCCTCAGCCACCAGCCGCGGCCTGTCAGAGCACCTGTGGCGCATCGAGCAGACCAGCCATGCTATCGCCAACGGCTATTTTGTGGGCACGATTAACCGGGTCGGCATCGAGCCGCTGGGTGATGATGATTTTTATGGTCAGAGTTACTTTTGTACACCGCGCGGCGAATTTGTGGGCGATGTCGGCGACCCCCATGAAGAAGAACTGCTCGTGCGCGACCTGAATCTCGACCTGATTCAGGAAGTACGGAATGTCTGGCAGTTCTACCGGGACCGGCGGCCCGATGCCTACGAAAATCTGGTCAATCCGTAATTGAACCCTGCCTGCTCAGATTCACGTATGGGGTGCGGCCTGCCCCATACCTACCCCATTGAGGAGCGAACCATATGGAATTTGCGATCACGTTTAAAGGCGACATCAGCCCAAAGCGCACCGTCGCCCTTTGCAGGCAGGCCGAAGTTGCCGGGTTCACCTACGCCTGGTTTTATGATTCCCACATCCTGTGGCGCGATCCCTATGTGACTATGGCGATGTGCATGGAACATACGGACCACATGCACTTCGGGCCATGCGTGACCAATCCCGGCGTCCGAGATTGGTCGGTGGCGGCCAGCATGTTTGCGACCCTGGCGATGCAGAGTGGAGGCCGCATCGACATCGGGCTGGGGCGCGGCGACAGTTCGATGCGCGTGATGGGCAAGACACCACGGACTATCGAGACCATGGTGGAGTATATTCACGCGGTCAAAGGCATGGTGCGTGGCGATGCCGTACAGTATGAAGGCACCCCCGCCGAAGTCCAGCTTCCCTGGGCAGAAAAGTATGAACTGCCCTTCTGGGTGGCGGCCTATGGCCCAAAAGCCCTGGCCGCCGCCGGAACCGCAGGAGATGGCCTGATCATTCAGCTCGGCGAGCCGATGTTGTGCAAGTGGTTCGCATCCCAGGTGGTCGCAGCGGGCAAGGCTGCCGGGCGCGATATGTCCGGTTTCAAAGTCATGTCGGCAGCGCCCGTATGGGTTGGGGACATGGAAAAAGGGCGCGAGCAAACCCGCTGGTTCCCGGCGATGGTCGGCAACCATGTCGCGGATATTGTCGAAAAATACGGCAAGGATACTGCCGACATTCCGCACAGCTTCACTGCTTACATCGAAGGCCGCAAAGGTTATGACTATAAGGAGCATGCCGATAAGGACGCGGCGCATCTCGGCTTTATCACCGACGATGTGATCGACAGCTTCGGCATTCTGGGTCCGCCAGAAGCGCATGTCGAGAAGCTGAAGCAGTTGGAAGCGGCAGGAGTGACCCAGTTTAATATCTATCTCATGTGCGGGGAAGAAGAACGCATCGTCGCCGAGTATGGCGAACACATCATCCCCCACTTTCAGTAATCAGGAGCGTCAGAATGGGCACGTTATTTAAGAACGGAACCATCATAACCGCCAGTGACCGCATCCAGGCAGATGTGCTTGTCGAGGGTGAAACCGTGTCGATCATTGGGCGCGACCTTGATCCAGCAGGTCATGAGGTGGTCGATTGCACCGGTAAGTTCCTCATGCCCGGCGGCATTGATGTCCATACGCATCTCGAACTCTCATTTGGCGGCACCATCAGCAACGACGATTTTGATACCGGCCATCGCGCCGCTGCATTTGGCGGCACCACCAGCCACATCGACTTTGTGATTCAGCCGAAGGGCGGCAGCCTCCACGATGGCCTGCAACAATGGCGCAAGAAATCGAAAGACAAGGCCCAGATCGACTACGGCTTTCACATGGCAATTACCGATCTGCGCGATGAGGTCATGGCGGAAATTCCCAGTTTGATCGAAGAGGGAATCACCAGCCTGAAGCTGTTTATGGCCTATAAAAACGTCTATCAGATCAACGATACCACCCTGTTTCGCGCCATGCAGGTTGCGGCACAGAACGGCATGATCGTGATGGTTCACGCGGAGAATGGGGACATCGAGGCCGAACTGACGCCTGCCCTGGTCGCCGCCGGAAAGACCGACCCCAAGTATCATGCCAGTTCGCGTCCGCCAGAAATTGAAGGCGAAGCCACCAACCGCGCCGTCGTCATGGCGGGTATGACCGGCTGCCCGCTGTATGTCGTCCACATGACCTGCCAGCCGTCCATTGATGCCCTGCGCCGGGGGCGTGCGTTAGGGTATCCGGTCATGGGGGAAAGCTGCACGCAGTATTTCTTTCTGAC
>JAIOHO010001177.1 GCA_019912905.1 Anaerolineae bacterium | reverse complement strand
GTCCTATCCGCCCGGCCCACCCGTCGTGAGCAGCAGCCCCATCGCGCAGATTCAATTCGGCCTGCGCTTCCAGCGCGCGCCGCTGACTGTCCTGAGCGATTGGCATCACACCTATGGCGATGTCTTTCACCTTCAGATCGGCGCGGATTTCCACCAGTATTTTTTCATCCATCCCGACGACATCCATACAGTGCTGGTCGCCCAGTCGGATAAATTCCACAAGTCGCCGGACTACCGGGACGAGCAGCGCGGGCTGGCGCGCTTCCTGGGCAGCGGCCTGCTGACCAGCGACGGCGACTTCTGGAAACGGCAGCGCAAGCTGGCGCAGCCGGCTTTTCACACGCAGCGCATCGACGCCTACGCCCAGACGATGGTCGATTACACCCAGCGCATGCTGGCCGAGTGGCAGGACGGTGAGCGCCGGGACATCCGCCACGCGATGATGCGGCTGACCCGCCTGATCGTCGCCAAAACCCTGTTCGATGCCGATGTCACCGCAGATTCGAGCCGCGTGGATGACGCGCTCAACACGTTTATGCGCATGTCCAACGACACCGACCTCATCCCCAGCTGGGTCCCCACCCCCAAACACCTGCGCGAACGGCGGGCCGTCAGCGATCTCGATGAGATTATCTACGGCTTCGTGGCGGAATGGCGCAGGCAGGGGATCGACCGGGGTGACCTGCTGTCGATGCTGCTGCTGGCCGAGGATGACCAGGGTCAGGGCATGACCGACAAACAGGTGCGCGATGAGGTGGTGACGTTGTTCCTGGCCGGGCACGAGACGACCGCCAACGCCCTCAACTGGACCTGGATGCTGCTGGCCCAGCACTCCGAAGTCGAGGCTAAATTGCACGCAGAACTCGACCGCGTGCTCGACGGACGCCCGCCGACGCTGGCCGATCTGAGAGCGCTGACCTATACCGATTGGGTCATTAAAGAATCCATGCGGCTGTATCCACCTGCCTGGGGCTTCGGGCGGCAGGCCATCGACGACGTCGAGGTGGGCGGTTATCGGGTGCCGCGCGGCACGGTGGTCAGCATCCTGCCTTACCTGACACACCGCGACCCGGCCTGGTGGGGTGCCGATGCGGAAGCTTTCCGACCTGAACGCTGGAGCGCCGACCCGCCGCACAAATACGCCTATATTCCCTTTGGCGGCGGGCCGCATGTCTGTATCGGCAACAGCTTCGCCACGATGGAGGCGCGCCTGCTGCTGGCGACGATTGCCCAGCAGGTTCAACTGCGGCTGGACCCCGGTCAAAAGGTCGAGATGGAACCGCTGATTACCCTGCGGCCCCGGGGTGGTCTTCCCATGAAGCTGGCCCAACGCCGCTGAGTCTGGTCGGCACCGGTCTACGATTCGCCTTCGCCGACTGGCTCCTTGGTCGTGGTGATGCTCGTCCATTGGGGACGGTCGGCGCGCAGGTGCGCGTAGATCGGGCTTTCGTTGCGCAGGATGTCCACCAGCACTGGCAGATCGCGAAACGGCATGAACATGAAGCCCTTTTTCTTGTCGATCTCCGCGACTGGCTCCGGGAACAGGCTGGTTTCATCCAGGAAATACACATCCAGGGTGTGTTCCGCGCCGAGACAGCGCACGATTCCCCGCAGCCGGATTTCCTGCCCGCTAAAATCCATCACCTCAAGCTGGCGCAGGATGACCATATACTCTTTGACTTCGAAAATCGCGGTTTGTTCCATCAGGTGTCGCTCCTGTAAGCCGGGTTCTGCCAAGACCGCTCCATTGTACGCATAGAACGCCCAAATCCGCTACTGCCCCCAGTCCGCACGGATGCTGGTTCCGGTGTACCATAGAATCTGGGATAAGGCACGTGGAGGAGATCGGTATGCACAGACTCTGTTTTCTGGGGGTAGTGGCTCTGTTGGTGTCCAGTCCCGCCCTAGCGCAGCCATCAGGCGAGATGCCCCGGTTCGAGGAGGATTCGTGTCCGTTCCCGCTGCCGGATGGCGAAGTCGAAGGCGACACCCTCGCCTGCGGTTTTCTGATTGTGCCGGAATCGCGCGGGCAGCCCGACAGCGAGGAAGCGGCGCTGGCGGTCGCTATCCTGTTCAGCCGCAGCCCGGACCCCGCCCTGGACCCGCTGGTGTACCTGTCCGGCGGACCCGGCAGCAGCGCCCTGCTGGAGGCTGACTCGTGGGCACAGTCTGCCCTGCGTGCCGACCGCGACGTGATTCTGATCGACCAGCGCGGCACCGGCTATTCACTGCCCACCCTGGACTGCATCGAAATGACCGCCGACGTCGAAGAACCCGAGCGCGCCTGTTACGACCGCCTGGTCCGCGACGGCATCGACCTGAACGCCTATCACAGCACCGACAGCGCCGCCGACCTCGCCGACCTGCGTGCGGTGCTGGGCTTAGAATCCATCAACCTGTACGGCGTGTCGTATGGCACCCGCCTAGCGCTGACTATCCTGCGCGATCAGCCGGACGGAATCCGCAGCGTGGTGCTCGATTCGACTTATCCCCCCCAGGTCGCCGGGCTGGAAGAACAGCCCATCCACGGGGCGGAAGCCATCGAGTATCTATTTGATCTGTGCGACGCGGACCCGGCCTGCCGCAACGCCTATGGTGACCTGCGCGCGACGTTCTACCAGCTGGTCGATGACCTGAACGACACTCCGGTCGAATCCACCGACCCCGAAACCGGCGACGCGGTAGACGTGACCGGCGATGATCTGGTTGATGCCCTGTTCAATGCGCTGTATTACACCCCCTCCATTCCGACGCTGCCCTACAGCATCGACCTGATGGGCGCGGGCGATTTTGACGCCGGGCTGGACATCCTGCGGGGGATGTACTCGCTGGACGACCTGCGCACGCTGGCATCTGGCGGCGAACTGCCGGAAGCCGATGTGCCGGATCTGCCGGAAGACTCGCCCGATGGCGACAGCGAAGGCATGTACCAGTCTGTCGAATGTTATGAAGAAGTCGGCTTCAACTCTCTGGATGCCGCCGAAGCGCTGGCCGCCGACATCCCGCCGCAGTTGCATGATGCGCTGCTCGCCGGTGTAGCGAGCCAGTTTGACACCTGCGCGTTCTGGGACAGCGGGCAGGCCGACGAGATCGAGACCGAACCGGTCAGCAGTGACGTGCCGACTCTGGTGCTGGCCGGGGGCCTTGATCCGGTCACACCGCCCGTCTGGGGGCAGGCCGCCGCCGACTATCTGCCCAACAGCCGCTACGTCGAATTTCCCTACGCCGGTCACAGCGTCCTCGATTCCGGGGAGTGCGCGGTCCAGATTGCCGGGGACTTCCTCGATGATCCTCTCGCCGCACCGGATACGGGCTGTGTGAACGAGATTGCGCTCGAATTTTACGTCCCGGAAGTCTGCCTCGCCACCGCCCTGGAACCGGCGGATCGTTATGCTGACCCGCAAGACGATGCCGAGATCGTGGGCCAACTGGACGCGGCTCAGGCCTACCGTGCCGATGCCTACAGCGACGACGGCAGCTATTACTGGCTGCGTCTGGCGGATGACATGGGCGGCTGGGTGCGCGAGGATGGGCTGGATTTTCCCAGTGACTGCTTCATGCTGCCCTATCTGGAATAATCGGGAGAGCAGACGATGATCCTCATCGGGCCGCAGCGCGCGGGGAAATCTACCGTAGGCCGCCTGCTAGCGGAGGCGTTGGGCACAACATTTGTCGATCTGAATGCCGCCGCCCCGCCTTATTGGGATGAAATCGGTCTGGACGCCGCCGAACTCGACCGGCGCTGGCACACCGGGCGCTTCGAGAACGTCTACCGCTACCTGTGGCCGTTTCAGGCCCATGCCGTCGAGCGCGGGCTGGCGGAACATAGCGAGGTGATTGTGGAACTGGGCGCGCTGCAATCGGTCTATGAAGACGATGCCCTGTTCGCGCGGGTGCAGCAGGCCGTCGGCGCGCATCCGCCGGTCATTCTGCTGCTGCCCTCACCCGACGCCAACGAGTCGATCCGCGTGCTGCGCCAGCGTGCCCAGGTGTTTTACGAAGGCCAGGAAATCACCCATTATCTGGTTCATCATCCGGGCAGCGCCGCCGTCGCCAAACACACGATCTACACCAAGAATAAAAGCCCTGAGGTGACCTGCGACGAGATTCTGGCCGTCATCGACCCGCACGCCCCGGAAATCCTGCTGATCGGCCCGCCCGATACCGGGAAAAGCACCATCGGGGAACGGCTGTCTGAGCGCTTACAGCGGTCTCAGGCATCCGTGGACCGCCTGCGCCAGACCTATTACGCCGAAATTGGCTATGATCATCAGGTGGCCCAGCAGATTCGCGCCGCGGAAGGCTTTGCCGCGCTGGTCCGCTACTGGAAACCATTCGATCTGCACGGCGTCGCCCGCACGCTGGAGGATTATCCCGGCCATATCATCGACTTCGGGGCGGGCCATTCCGTGTATGACGACCCGGACGACATGAACCGCCTGCAAGCGCTGCTGGCCCCCTATCTCAACGTCATCCTGCTGTTGCCCTCACCGGACCCAGCCGAGTCGGTCGCCATCCTGTACGAACGCCAGCGAGTCCGCACCGGCATCGACGGAATCGAACTCAACCGCTTCCTGATCGAGCGCCCCTGCAACCGCCTGCTGGCGACTCACACCGTCTACACGCAGGGTCAAACCCGGGAGCAGACCCGCGACGCGATCCTCGTTCAAATCTAGATGTTGCCTGCCTGCGCACAGTCCGCCGGGGTTGGCTACAATAGGGCCAGGGGATATGCACACAGCCGGGAGAACATGCCATGCGACTGGGACTGATGATCGGCTTTTCGGGCCGGAAAGTAGACCTGCCGCTCGACCTGATTCAGGAAGCAGAACGGCTCGGATTCTATGCCGTCTGGACCTCCGAAGCCTGGGGCGCGGATGCCATTACGCCACTGGCCTGGATCGGCGCGCGGACATCCACGATTCACCTGGGCACGGCCATCCTGCAAATGCCGGCCCGCACCCCGGCCATGACCGCCATGACCGCCATCACCCTGGATCAGCTTTCGGGCGGGCGCTTTGTACTGGGGTTGGGGCTGTCCGGACCTCAGGTGGTCGAAGGCTGGCACGGCCAACCGTATGATCATCCGCTGGGGCGCACCCGCGAATACATCCAGATCGTGCGCCAGGTATTCGCCCGCCAGAGCCGCCTGACTCACGACGGTCCCCATTACCAGATTCCCTATCACGGCCCGCAATCGACCGGCCTGGGCAAACCGCTCAAATCCATCCTGCATGGCCGGGCCGATTTACCGATCTACCTGGCGGCCATCGGGCCAAAGAATGTGGCGCTGGCGGGGGAAATCGCCGACGGCTGGCTGCCCATCTTCTTTTCGCCGGAACGCTACGACACGGTGTTCAGACCGCATCTCGAAGCCGGGCTGAAGGCAGGCGGCAAAACCCTCGATCAATTCGACATTGCGCCGACCGTCCACGTCGCCGTCAGCGAGGACCTCGAAGCTGCCCGCAGCCGCTTTAAGCCGATGCTGGCCCTGTACATCGGCGGCATGGGTGCACCAGGCCGGAATTTTTATTACGATCTGGCCTGCCGTTATGGGTATGAAGACGCCGCCGCGACCATTCAGGACCTTTACCTGGGGGGCCGGCAGTTCGATGCCATGAGCGCCGTGCCCGACGAACTGGTGGACGAGGTGGCCCTGTGCGGCCCGCGCGAACGCATTCAGGAACGGCTGGCGCTGTGGCAGCAAACCCCGGTGACGACGCTCAACCTGATCGCCTACGACCTGGACAGCCTGCGCACGATGGCCGAACTGGTGTTGTAAATCCGCTCATTTTCCCTGCCGGAATGTGCCAAACATCAGCAGACAGCCGAAGCCTGCTGGGGTTGAATAAGGATGACGATTCAACCCGGAGACAAGAATATGGCTGTTCCCCAATCGACTGTGTACATGGACCCTGCCCAGCGCCACCAGATCCAGAGCGCATTCAAGGCGCTGAATCGGTTTATGGTGCTGATGTGGCGGCTGGGCCTGGGCCGGTTTATCAACATCGCCCCGCGCTACGCCGGTCAGATCATGGTGCTGGTTCACACGGGCCGCAAATCCGGCCTGAAGCGCCGCACCCCGGTCAATTACGCCATCGTGGACGGTGTCGTCTACTGCACGGCAGGCTTCGGCCCCGTCTCGGACTGGTATCGCAACCTCAAGGTCCACCCCGAAATCGAACTCTGGCTGCCGGACAGTCGCTGGCAGGCGCTGGCTTCTGAAGTGATGGACCCGGCCCTGCGCCTGACCCTGGTGCGGCAGGTATTGATCGGCAGCGGATTCGCGGCATATCTGGCAGGCATCAACCCGCACACCATGTCCGACGAAGCGCTGGCCCAGGCGACGGCAGATTATCCGGTGCTGCGCCTCGACCGCCGCAGCCGCCTGGATGAATCGGCAGATCTGGCCTGGGTGTGGCTGCCAATTGCCGGGATTGCGGGCCTTGTCTGGCTGGGGTGCAACTCTGTGCGCCGCCGCCGCGTATAGGGATACGTCAGCACACACCAAGCAGAAGGGGTGATTCATGCGCGATATTGTCAGGCTTGTGGCAACCGGCATCATCTGGAGCGCGGTGGCGATTATCCTCACCTCAGGTGGCGGTTTTACCGGGGAAATGGTGCCGCTGGCGGCGATTATGGGCATCGGGGCCACCATCAGCACCGGCATGATCTGGTACAGCCCGAGTAGTGCCCATTCCGAGGAACACGAGGCGGCCAGCCTCAAATCCAAGCGGGATCACCGCCTGACCCGGCTGGTCGATCAACTCGATGAAGATGATGTCTACCAGCTTGAAGAGCTGTTGGCCGCACGGCGCGACGACGAAATCGTGGGGCGAAACTAAATCATGAGCGGATTCTGGAAACTGACCGCCACCGGTACCGTCTGGGCGGTCGTGGCGATGGTCCTGATTCTCGGCGCACGGGGGAGCGGCAGTTCCGAAGTGTGGATGACCCTGATCCTGGCGTTGGCCGCCGCAGTCAGCACGAATGCCATCTGGCAGGCATCGGAAAAGCAGGCTGTGCAGCCCACGGTGCGAGTCGATAAAATGAAGCGGACCGACCGCGTCACCCGCCTGATGGATCTGCTCGATGAAGACGAAATCCATGACCTGGAAGCCTGGATGGAGGCGCGCCGGGACCACCGTCTGAACGATCAGGACCTGATCGACTATTCACGTTAGGAGCCTTCATGGGTGCACAGGAACATCGCCAGCGCGCCGGGCACGGACCGGTGACGGTCGCCCTCGTCACCGTCAGCGACAGCCGGACGCCGGAGACGGACAAAAACAAGCCGTATCTCGAAGCGCGCCTGACCGAACTCGGCCACCGGGTTGCCGCCTATCGCCTGATTAAGGACGAACCCGATCAGGTTGCGGCAGCATTGGAGGAACTGGCGGCTATGCCCGATGTGCAGATGATCCTGTTCAACGGCGGCACCGGCATCAGCCCGCGCGACACCACCTACGATGTCATCAGCCGCTACCTGGAAAAGACGCTGCCCGGTTTTGGCGAATTATTTCGCATGATCAGCTATCAGGAGATCGGCGCGGCGGCCATGTTCAGTCGGGCGACAGCCGGGGTTTACCGCCAGACGCTGATCGTGTCGATGCCCGGCAGCAGCGGCGCGGTCAGAACGGCGATGGAGCAGTTAATCCTGCCCGAAATCAATCATCTCGCCTGGGAGATCGTGCGCAAAAATTAGGGCTTTGTGATTCGTGGATTTGGCCTTATAATACACGTAGTTACCCGTCAGGAACTCTGAACCACATGACTCTGGTTCGCCTCAGCAAGATTCCCTATATTCGCATGAGCGATGCCGCGCACCTCATAACAGGTGCGCCTGCGGTCATGTAATACAGATACTAATAAATCTGTCAAATACTTGAACGGTCCGGTCGCACACCGGGCCGTTTTGATTCTCTGCTCAAAAGGGAGGTAGGATGTTCGCCACACGCAATATGAGGACGTTCACCATCATCTGGGCGGGTCAGTTCGTGTCGCTGCTGGGCACGGCCATGACCCGCTTCGCCCTGATGATCTGGGCCTATCAGCAGACCGGGGAGGCCACCACCCTGGCGCTGCTGGGCTTCTTTTCGTTCATCTTCCAGATTGTCCTCAGCCCGGTGGCCGGGGTCATCGTCGATCGTTTTGACCGGCGCTGGATCATGCTGCTGACCGACCTCGGCTCCGGCCTGATGACGGTCATCATGCTGCTGCTGTATGCCAGCGGCGGGCTGCAAATCTGGCATCTGTACGCGGCGGAAGCGCTGACCGGAGCCTTCGAGACCTTCCAGCTTCCGGCCTATTCCGCAGCCACGACCATGCTGGTGCCGCGCCAGCATTTCGCGCGGGCCAGCGGGATGCGCTCGCTGGCGCTGGAAGCCTCGCGCGTATTCGCGCCCTTCACCGCCGGATTCCTGCTGACGCTGATCGACATCAGCGGCGTGATGGTCATCGACGTGGCGACGTTTCTGGTCGCGATGGTGACGCTGCTGATCGTGCGCATTCCCCGGCCTCCAGTCACTGCCGAGGGACGCGCGGCAGCGGGTGGCTGGCGGCAGGAAGTGCGCTATGGCTTCCGCTATATCTTTCAGCGGCCCGGCCTGGCGGGTTTGCTGGCGGTCATGGTGGGCATCCACTTCTTTGCGACGCTGGCCTATTTTTCTATCCTCCCGGCCATGATCCTGGCCCGCACCGGCAACGATCAGTTGGTGCTGGCAACCGTGCAGTCGGTGATGGGCATCGGCGGGGTGATTGGCGGCCTGCTGCTCAGTTTATGGGGCGGTCCCAAACGCCAGATCCACGCGATCTTCGCAGGCACAGCCCTGTCCTATCTGCTGGGCGATCTGCTGTTTGCGCTGGGGCGTGGCCTGGAAATGTGGATGATCGCCGGGTTCTGCGCCGCCATCTTTATCCCCTTCATCAGCGGGGCGAACCGTGCCATTTGGCAGGCCAAAGTCGCGCCGGACGTCCAGGGGCGGGTGTTCGCCGTCCAGTCGATGCTGCAAGGTGCAGCGATGGCCCTGGGCTACCTGGTCGCGGGTCCGCTGGCCGACCGTGTGCTGGAACCGGCGATGCAGCCGGGCGGTGCGCTGGCCGGGGTATTTGGGGGATTGGTGGGCACCGGGCCGGGTACGGGGATGGCGCTGATTTTCATCATCACGGCGACCTTCGGCGCGCTGATCGCCCTCAGCGGCTATCTGGTGCCCGCCCTGCGCAATATCGAGACCGAACTGCCCGATTACGATATGCTGCCCGTCCGCAGCGCTGTGGATTAAGCGGCACACGAACACCCTCCTGCCTCGGCTGGTTCATACGACTGGCCGGGGCAGGCAAAGCCAATTACGTCCGCGAGTCGTCGTCCGGCACGACGTAGCGTTCGCGGAACCTGGCATCGCCGGAGTGGTACGGCTCGCCTTCCAGCCCGATGATCAGCCAGCGGCCCGGCGGCACTTCGACCGGTTCCGGGCTTTCCAGTGACTGGATGAGCGCGGGCTGTTTAAGCCGAATCGCCCAGACGCCGGTGTGCTTGTAATACGGGCGGCATCCGTGGGTGATGAGGTGGATTTCCGCTTCGTTCGGGTGCCAGCGCACATCATCCCAGGGTTTATACGTCTTGCGAAACATATCGCGCTGGACGGGCCAGTGTTCGTAATCGTCAATCGTCGGCTGGCGCACGCCCTCGCCAGGATCGTAAATCATCACGTCGCCCTTATTGGCCGTCAGGACTTCGATGGTCGCGCTCACCGTCGTCGGGATCTCCAGCACGCGGGCCATCACCCGCTGCTTGCGCGGTGGATAGTAACTC
>JAIOHO010001176.1 GCA_019912905.1 Anaerolineae bacterium | reverse complement strand
GGCAAAAGTTCCTGAACCGCCTGCAAACAATCCCGCACACTGACTCGTGCCCGGCTCAATCGGAATTTGACCGTCCCGACTTTCGTCCCGGCGATGGTCGCGACCTCCTGATAGCTGAGTCCCTCGATGTCGCTGAGGACGAGGATCAAACGTTGGGCATCCCCCAGGCTTTCGATGCAATCCTGAATCGCGTGGTTCAGTTCGTGCTGCTGGGCCGCCTGTTCGGGGGTCGGCGCGTCATCGGGCAGCGCCGGTCCATCGTCCATCTCCGCGCCGGGCAGGTCTTCTAACGAGGTGGCTGGGCGGCGCTTGTGGCGGCGCAGTTCATCGTAACAGGTGTTAGTGGCGATGCGCAGCAGCCAGGCGCGAAAGCTGCCGCCCCGGTAGGTGTCCAGGCGTCGGTAGGCGGTGATGAACGTATCCTGGGCCATATCTGCCGCGCTGGAGTCATCGCCCATAATGCGATAGGTCAGGCCATAGACTCGATCCTGGAAACGCAGCACAAGCGCATTGAACGCATCCAGATCACCACGCTGGGCCTGGCGGATCAACAGGGGTTCGTCATTATGCGGATTCGCGGGGCTAGCCATTGACAATCTTACTGAAAGATTCTATCATTTGTTCAGTTGGTCGCTGTTAGCAAATAGTAAACAAGCTGTTAGCGAATAACAAACGCCGGTGTGGTGCAACTGGCTGACACGATCGCCTCAAAAGCGATTGGGCTTAACGCCCATGTGGGTTCGAATCCCACCACCGGCACAAGAAAGTCAGGTCACAACCTGACTTTTTGATTCCTCAGGCAGCATAGTATACTGAGTTGAAGTCAAAGTCAACGTTACCCCTCAGGACGTGATGCGAACCTACGAGGAATATCGCTCCATACTTGAACAGTGGGAATTGGGTTGTCACAAGAAGACCATTTCTCGTGCCTCTGGCATTCCCCGCGCAACGGTTCGGGACTGCATTGACCGCTTTCGTGATATTCAAGGTCTGGATGCGCATTGGCGGCAGGCTTCACCGGATGGTGTGCTGAACCGGGTTCTCGACTCCCATAACATGGTGGCGCGCACAGCTTATGCTTACCTGTTGGGCCTGTATCTTGGCGATGGCGAAATATCGCGGAATCGAAAGATATTTCGCTTGCGGGTGGCACTCGACAAGAAATATCCTGGCATCATTCAATCCTGCCGGACAGCCATTCAAACGCTGCTGCCGGATAATCATATTGGAATTGTGGATCGCCCTGGCTGTGTTTACGTGAGCTGCTATCATCGCGCCTGGCCCCAGATTTTCCCCCAGGCGGGCGCAGGTCGGAAGCACCAGCGCGAGATCAAACTTGAACGCTGGCAGCAGCAGATTGTGGATGCCTATCCGCTGGAATTCTGGTGCGGGCTGTATCATTCCGATGGATCGCGTTTCCGTAACGTCGTCCATGGCAAGGATTACCCGCGCTATTCATTTACCAATCAATCCGAAGACATCTGCAAGCTGTTCTGCGACACATGTGATCGCCTGGGTATTCATTGGACGATCAAACGTCGAAACACCCTGCGAGATCATGCCATCGATATTTTCATTTCGAAACGCCCGGATCTCGCCTATCTCGACGGGGTGGTTGGCCCCAAGACGTAGATTCTCTGAAAACGGGATGCGGGCGGCGTGTAACGTTTTCTGGCTCCCTCGTGTATAATGGCCGGGAGATTACGATCATGGATGCAGGCTGGCGCGAACAACGGCCCTTCATCCACCTTCAGAC
>JAIOHO010001175.1 GCA_019912905.1 Anaerolineae bacterium | reverse complement strand
CCGCTCCACCCCAGGCGACGATCTTCCCGGCGACTTCGGACCCAGGCGAGGGCAGCAGTGCAGGGGTGGCTGTTTCGGTGGGGACGGGGGAAGGCGTAAAGGTTGGCGGCAGGACATTGGAGCGCGGCGTTGGCGTGTCCGTCCCGATTGCCGCCGCCTGCGTTTCAGCCAGCGAGGTCTCCCGGGCCGCTGCGGTAGACACGCCGTCGGTCGCCAACTGTGCCACAGCGGTTTCCTGGCGGTGGGTCGCCGCTTCCCGATTGGCATTGCCGATCGTAATAAAGAGAAACAGGGCCACGATGACGACCACGGCCAGTCCGCCACCGCCTCCGATCAGTACCAGCTGGCGGCGGGAAACACCGGGGATGACTTCTTCGGCGGCCTTCGCTTCGCGCAGCTTGTTTTCCAGGCGGTCCATCTGCTGCCGGGCTTTTTCGTTATCCGGGTTGATGACCAGCACATTGCCCAGGCAGACGCGCTTTTCGTCATCCGTTTCGACCACCTGTGCCAGATAGAACCAGGCTTTTTCGTTGTTTTCATCCAGTTCCGTAACCTGCTCGAATTTATCGCGCGCCTTCGCCCGATCCCCGGCGCGGGCGGCCTCGATGCCTTCTCGCAGGAGTTGTTTGACTTGTTCCTCTTGACTCACGACGGTTCCCTTTCCGTAATTGGTTCTGGCTCAGTCCTGGCGCAGGCGCAAAATCAGTTCTGGGCGAAAATCGAGATCCTGATCATCGCGAGTGGAATCGGTCACCTGGACCAGCCTGTCGCCGCGCACATCCATCATGTAAAGTTGAAAGGTATCGCCGCCTCGATTCGAAGCGAAGCCGACCCAGTTACCATCCGGCGTAAAAGCCGGGCTGCGGTCTTCTGCTCCCCCATCATCAGCGGTCAGCAGCAGGGAACTCTGCCCTTCTGCATCGGAAATATAGACATCGCCATCCCCGCTGCCGTCGTTCACGAACACCAGGCGGCTGCCATCCGGCGACCAGCGTGGATGATAGGTATTGCCGCTCAGACTGTTGAGCCGGTGGATGTTCTCCCCCGTGGCCGACATGCTGAACAGGCGCGTCAGGCCGGGGCTTTCCAGGTCGGACACAAACACGATCTGGCTGCCATCCGGCGACCAGGTCGGGTCACGGTCCACACTCTCGTTTTCGGTCAGCTTGAGGATGTTATTGCCATCATCGGTAATCGTCCAGATGTCGTCATCCCCGTCGAAGTCGCTCACGAAAGCCAGTTGGATGCCGTTCGGTGCCCAGGTCGGGCCGGAGACATTGATGTCGAATTTGGTGAGCTGCTGCGCCGCGCCCACGTTATCCAGCGGCGCGATAAACAGGGCCGAGGCAGTCGTTTCGACGGCGTTCTCGCCCTCACCAGTCGTGACCGTCGCCTCACGCACGAATGCGATGCGCTTCCCGGATGGGTCAAAGGCCACGTCGCGTAGGTCGGACCCCAGCAGCCGTTCACCGCTGCCATCCCCAGCCGCTTCATACAGCGACGGCGCAGCGCTGCCCGCGTCCAGGCCGGTATAAATCATCGTAAATGACGACAGAGGAATCGGCGTCGGCGAAGGCGGCGGCGTGTGCGAGGCGGTCGGTGTAAAGGTGGGCGTAAAGGTCGGCGGCAGCGTAATATCGACCGTCACGAGCAGGATGTAAGGTGACGGCGTCGCCGTGTAGGTATCCGGGTCCGTCGTCGGCGTCACGGTCAGCGTCAGGGCAGCCGCCAGTTCATTATTCGACAGGATCTGCGGCTGCTGGGTCGAGACCACGACGAAAATCAGCGCCGTAATGACCGCCAGCACCACCAGCGCGCCCACCAGAATCACCAGCGTACTCGGACCAGAACGCGCCTCATCCCCGCTGCGGGTCTGCGCCTGGGGGCGACGAGACTGCCGGCCTCGTGAAGCTGAGGATTCCGCCGAAGCAGCGCCCGGTTGCAAGCGGCGCAGGGCTTCACGGGCACGGGTGTTATCCGGGTTGATTCGCAGCGCGTGTTCCAGGCAGGCCCGGCGCTCATCCAGGCTGTCTACCGCCGAAGCCAGCCACATCCAGGCCAGTTCGTTGCCAGGATCAGTTTCCACCACCTGCCGCAGCAGCACCTGGGCAGCCGGTTTATCGCCGCGCCGTGCCGCCTCGATCCCCATCCTTAATTTCTGCTGTAAAGCCTCTTGGTTAGCCAAAGAATTTCTCCCGAATGATTCAGGATCAAATGCCAGCGCGCGGGTCCGGGCCGGTGTCCAGCACTAACGGAGGATGAATACTCCCACCAGCACCACCAGCAGCAGCACGAACAGGACGCCGACCACCACACCAAAAATCAGCAGCACCCGGTTCTGCTGGGCACTGGTCTGATAGCTCATGCGCTTGAGCTGAACTTTGGCCTGTTCATTGTCGGGGTCAATATCCACCACGCGCTCCAACCACTGGCGGCGCTCTTTCGTGGTGCGTGCGATTTTCGCCATCCACAGCATGGCGCGCGCATTGCGGCGATCTTCATTCAGGACCTGCCGCAGCATGACGCGGGCACCTTCCTTGTTGCCGGCCCGTGCCGAGTTGACCGCCATCTGGAGGAGTTGTTCACGATTGGGTTGTTGGCTGCTGGTCTTTTTCATGGTCGTCTATTCCCCGCGGATACTGCCTCATGTTCATTGTAAATGGAGTTGAGCGGTTCGCACAATTCACCTATGGACCGCCCGCCGCGTTCCATCCCAATAAAATAAGGCCATGAGCGTCCACTCATGACCTTGATTGTAGCCGACATTGGCAGCGAGCATCAACTCGCAGGCCAGCGCATACCCGCGCGGGTCAAAACCTCAGGCATACATCCGCCGCGCATATTTATCGCGTTTGTGATAGAAGTCGTGGTAATTATTGTTGCCGGTCCACAGCAGGAAGTCATACAGGCTGTACAGTTCGCCGATGCGCGTGATCGCTTCCTGAACGATGTAGTGGGCGCTCAGGCTTGAAGATTCCGGCTCGTACCAGATGCCCATCCGCAGCCAGTCCTGGCCGTCGGCAAAGGTATCCATCCATTCATCCAGCACACGGCCATGCAGCATCTGCCAGGTGGTCAGGTGCATATCGGCCAGATTTTCGCCTCCCCAGAAGCCGAAACGATAATCGCCGTCCAGCCGGTACAGCAGGCGGCGCAGCGCGTCGCGGTGGCGGCCAAGCTCCAGTTTGCCGATGAAATTCTGCTGGTCCCACCAGGCCAGAGGCGACACGACCAGCTCGATCGAGAAATATTCCGGGGCAATCCGCAGTTCAATCGCCGGGTGACGATAGGTCTGAACATCCTGGTCAGCATCCGCCGGTTCGATCCCCATCAGACCTTCCACCAGGCGCGCCTGCTCGTAAGGCCGGAAGTAGGACAGCACCATGACATCCTGGGGTTTGACGGCTGCGGCTGATGATGCATCGCTGATAATGCTGGCTTTGCGCCAATGAGGATGCAGATCCCAATCGTTCATGCGGATCTTGTCGCGCACCGTTTCGTGCAGATTCCAGAATTTTTCGTAGACGGGGAGGGCCTTGAGCGAACCAGTGTGGGTACTGAGCGCCGTGTGATCGGCGTGGGTGAAATAAGACATGAGATTAACCTCGCGTTGGTTATTAGAATTGATGTACAATTAATTCATGTAAACATCCTAACGAAATAATGGCAAATTGACCAGTACTCAGGAGCTATTGCACGGATAAATTCAGACAATTTTCGTTTTTCACGAAAGTGCCTCAGCGAGTAGAATAAGGGTAGCCTTTCGACACTGGTCTCCAAACACCTCGCTGATACACGAAGACATGAGCGCCGCCGGGCTGGTACAATCCGAGCATCCATACCGATTCAACCTGAACCCGTCATATCCACATTGCTGCCAATTCACAAGGAGCTTTTGAAATGGCAATTACCAAACAGGACGTTCTTGAATATCACCGCCAGGGACGAGCGGGCAAAATTGAGGTGCGGGCGACCAAACCTCTTGCCACCCAGCGCGACCTGTCGCTGGCCTACTCGCCAGGCGTAGCCGAAGCCGTACTCGAAATCAGCCGCGATAACCTGACCGCCTATGAACTGACCGCTAAAGCCAATCTGGTCGCGGTCGTCTCCAACGGCACAGCCATCCTCGGTCTGGGCAACCTGGGGCCGCTGCCCTCCAAAGCCGTGATGGAAGGTAAGGGCGTGCTCTTTAAACGCTTCGCCGACATCGACGTGTTCGACATCGAACTCGATGCCCACACCGCCGAAGAAATCATCGCCGCAGTCAAGGCAATCGCCCCCACCTTTGGCGGCATCAACCTGGAAGACATCAAAGCGCCGGAAGCCTTCATCGTCGAGACGCGCCTCAAGGAAGAACTCGACATTCCGGTGTTTCACGACGACCAGCACGGCACCGCCATCATTTCGGGCGCGGCGCTGATCAATGCCGTCGAAGTGGTTGGCAAGAAGCTGGAAGACCTGAAGGTCGTCATCTCCGGCGCGGGGGCCAGCGCCATTGCCACCGGTGAGTTCTACATCAAACTGGGCATCCAGCGCAGCAATATCCTCATGCTGGACTCGCGCGGGGTGATCTATGCCGGGCGTGAAGAGGGCCTGAATGAGTGGAAGATCAACTTCGCCAATTATACCGATGCCCGCACGCTGTCCGACGCGATTGTCGGGGCAGACGTATTCCTGGGCCTGTCCACCGGCGGCGTCCTCAAACCGGACATGGTCGCGAAGATGGCGAAAGACCCCATCATCCTGGCGCTAGCGAACCCGGACCCGGAAATCCTACCCGAAGATGTACTGAGCGTGCGCTCGGATGCCATCGTCGGCACCGGACGCAGCGACTATCCCAATCAGGTCAACAACGTGCTCGGCTTCCCCTTCCTGTTTCGCGGTGCGCTGGATGTATACGCCACCGGCATCAATGAAGACATGAAGATGGCGGCGGCACATGCACTGGCGGACCTGGCACGCGAAGATGTGCCCGACAGCGTGCTGACCGCATACGGCCTGAGTTCGCTCAAATTCGGGCGCGAATATGTCATCCCCAAGCCGCTGGACCCGCGCGTGCTGCTGTGGGTGGCTCCGGCGGTTGCGAAGGCAGCGATGGAAAGCGGCGCGGCGCGGCGGAATATCGACTTGCAGGAAT
>JAIOHO010001174.1 GCA_019912905.1 Anaerolineae bacterium | reverse complement strand
ATTATCGCCCGTGATTGCAGCGAGCGATTGGTCGGCAGGCGTCTGGAATCCCGGGCCGACATTCACGCCGCGCACCGGCAGTTGGGCCTGATTAAGAACAACAACACCGCGAAAGGCGCGCTGGACATGGCTCTGCACAGCGCCTATGCCCGTTCGCAGGGGGTGACGCTGGCAAGCCTGCTCTATCCGACCCGGCCCCGGGTGCGAGTCAGCTTTATCCTGGGCACCGGCACGCTGGATCAGGTGATGGACGAAGTGGCGTGGGTCTATGAGTCCGGCGTGCGCGTGCTGAAGGTGAAAGTCGGCAAAGACTTCGATCACGAAACTGAGGCGATTCACCTGATGGGCGAAGTCTATCAGGACAGGCTCACGTTGTATGTCGATGCGAACCAGTGTTATGAACTGGATGAAGCCGGGCGCTGCCTGTTCGAACTGGCGGACCTGGGCGTGAAATGGTGTGAGGAACCGCTGCCCGTCTACCAACTGCGCAACCGCCGGGCGCTGCACGATCATGCCATCATGCCGCTGATTGCCGACGACTCGGCGTTTACTATGTCCGACCTGGCCCGTGAAATCGAGTTTAAAACGTTCGACATTCTCAACCTGAAGACGGCGCGCACCGGTTTCAGCGAGTCGAGCGTGATGCTGAGGGGGGCGCGGGCCGCCGGGAAGGGGATTATGGTTGGTTCGCAGGCCGGTTCGATGCTGGGCTGCCTGCACGCGCTGCTGTTCTCTGCTCAGCTGGGGGTCGATTATCCGACCGAAGCCACCTTCTACCTCAAAGTGAATAACGCCTACCCTCAGGCCCTGCCGATTACCGAGGGTTGGATTGATGTCACGCAGGCAGCAGACGTACTCACACGCTTGGAGGCGGATCTGCTGCCATAACGCGGGTGGCGAACGACGCCCTGCTGTCGGGCAATAGATTACCCGACAGGTCCCCAAACCCCGTCAGGATTCAAAGCGTTCCGCAGGGTCTGACTCAGGTCGAAGGTCCGCGACTGCTGTAGGTCGCCACGATATAGTCGTGGATGACGTCAATTTCCGCCCCATCTCCCCACAGTCGTGCCACGTCATTGGTAATCTCGACACAGATTCCACACCCAGAGGCATGGGCATCGAAGAGGAGGGTGCCATCCGTCTGGATGTCCTGAAGGTAGCAGTCGAGATTGCTGGTGTGCCCCATCAACACACAGCCGCAGTAGCAGGGAAACTGCTCCACCAGTTCGGGATTAGCGGCGGCAAACTGATAGGCGTGCTGCGCATCGGCGTGGGCGGCGTGCACGAAGTCGGGCATCATCGACATGGGGGCCAGTTCGATGGCGCGCGCTGGCGGCGTGGCTTTGGGTACGGCCAATGCGACAATCACCACCGCCAGTATCGGAACGGTGAAGGCCGCCAGAATTTTCCACAGCAGATTTTTCATACCTGTTCCTTATTTATCGTCTGACTATTCGACCCAATTGGACAGAATGATCAGCTCCTTGTCCGGTTCGACCGGGTCATTGGTCCGCAGGTGCACGCGGAACTCGTGCGGGCCTGCCATACCGGGAGTCATGGTAAACGGCACCGAAATCGTGGCTTCGTCTCCAGGGTTGAGTGTCGTCAAACTGACGACGGCGCGGGGCGGTCAGCACCCCTCGACCAGTTCGACGGGCGGCTCATAGTCCAGAATGCGCAGCACCTGATCGCCGATATTGCGCACCCGGAACACCGCCTCCACTGGCTTGTTCACCGGCACATCTCCGAAATCAATGACGTCCTCAGCCAGGGCGATGCGCGGGCCGCCGAGGACTTCCGGCACGTAGGAACTCTGGCCGGGCTGGAACAGCAGCGCCGCGCCGCCCAGCAGGATGCCGAGCACGATGAGGATCACGGCCAGGCGCAGCAGATTCTTTTCGTTCAGGATGGATTTTGACGGTGATGAGGATGGACGTGAATGACGCGATTTGCGAGATCGTCCCATAGTTTTTCTCTCCCTTTAGGTTGATTCGATTTTAGGGAATATGGCCGTTTCCTCTTACGCCATGTGACAGGATTTGCGGGTGACGAACATCATCCTGTGGTGTGGGGAGCTTCCTCCTTCCAAAGTCGGAATCGTCATCCATCCAAGATCGCGGCGGATATTCAACCTGCGGCCTGACGAAGCAGCGCCGGGTCTGTGATTAAATGGGCACATAGTTTCGCTTAAGGAGGATATGTGACATGCATTCTTCAGGTGAATTTATCAATCCCACGATTTCGACCGGTGAACTGCGCCAGTACGTGGCTCAGGATACTTCCATCTGGCAGCAGCTCACCCGCCTGGACCGCGCCCTGACTCAGCTGATGGCCCGCTACAGCGTGACTCTGCTGCGCCTGTCGGTCGGCATCGTGTTCATCTGGTTCGGCGCGCTCAAGCTGGTCCCCGGCCTCAGCCCGGCGGAACCGCTGATCCGCGGCAGCATCACCTTCCTGTCGATGGACTGGTTCCTGCCCTTCCTGGCCGTCTGGGAAATGGCGATTGGCCTGGGCTTTATCATCGGCAGATTCCCGCGCGTCACGCTCCTGCTGCTGCTGCTTCAGATGGGCGGCGCCATGTCTCCGATCATCCTGCGCCCGGACCTGATCTTTGCGACCTTCCCCTATGCGCTCACGCTGGAAGGCCAGTATGTCATCAAAGACATCATCCTGATCAGCGCCGGGCTGGTGGTCGCGGCGGCTGCACGCGGCGGTCTGGTCCGTGCCACCCAATCCAAAACCAACCGGTAATTCTCCGTTCCACCCCACGTTGCCAAAGCCCCGGCTCAGCCAGTCGGGGCGGCTTGTTTTCCCATGAAAGGGAGAGAGGAGAATCGATTCAACGCACAAGAACTGGAACGAGTAGCAATCGATCTGCTATAGTCTGGTCAGATGAAATAAGAGCGGCGAATCCAGACACATGCCCACCCTGGACCGCCTTACGTGTCAATTACCTTCATCGCGATCCCCCTGGAGCGAACCATGTTGAAGACCACTGACATCCATATCCGCGACCCGTTCGTGCTGCCGGTCCCGGCGGAGCGGCGCTACTACCTGTACGGCACCACCGGATCGGAGACCTGGGGCCATTTCGCCACCGGCTTTGATTATTACACCAGCCCCGATCTGCACACCTGGGAAGGCCCGTTTCCGGCGTTCCGGCCTCCAGCGGGCTTCTGGTCCGACCGCAATTACTGGGCACCGGAAGCCCATGTCTACCGCGGACGCTGTTACCTGTTCGCCAGCTTCAAAGCCGAAGGGGTCTGCCGGGGGACACAAATTCTGGCGGCGGACAGCCCGCAGGGACCCTTCCTGCCGATCAGCGACGGACCGGTGACGCCCCGCGATTGGGAATGCCTGGATGGGACCCTGTTCGTCGATGCGGACGACCAACCCTGGATCGCCTTCTGTCATGAATGGGTGCAGGTCGGCGACGGCGAAATCTGTGCCCTGCGCCTGAGCACGGACCTGACCTCGGCGGTCGGGCAGTCGCAGGTGCTGTTCCACGCGTCCGAAGCGCCCTGGGCACAGGAATTGAATTCGAAGGGCCGAAAAGGTTATGTGACCGACGGTCCCTGGCTGCATCGCCTGGCGAATGGCGGACTGATTATACTGTGGTCCAGCTTCAGCACGGGCGGGTATACCGTCGGGATCGCAGCATCGGCGTCTGGCGAAATTACCGGCCCCTGGCAGCAGGTGCCCCAACCGCTGTATGCCGGGGATGGCGGCCACTGCATGACCTTTCGCACCTTCGCGGGGCAGTTGATGCTGGCCTACCACCGGCCCAATCCCACCCCCGACGAGCGCCCGTATTTCGTCCCCCTGCGGGAGGGTGCGGCCTCGCTGGAGATCGCCTGACCACGCGAGTGTGCCGGGGTCTGGATACGCATGATGGGTGGGGTAGGGGAGCGCTGGTGTGCGCTCCCATCGGGCGGCCATGCAGGACCGCCCCTACCTGTCCAATCTGGGATTTTGAGGTCCTAGCGCGGGTAGCCGCGATGGTTATCGGTCAGATCAAAGGTCTTGCCGAACACGTATTGGCGCAGATCGCCCTCGATGCCATCGCGGGTGAAGCCGTAGTCAATCCGGCTGACGGCATCCAGGCGCTGCATCTGATCAGGGGAAAGGCTCCAGTCCAGACAGCCCAGATTATCCGCAAGCTGCGCGGCGTTCCGGGCACCGATGATCGGCACAATCACCGCACGATCCTGCTGCTGGCGGACCCAATTCAGGGCCACCTGCGCAGGGCTGGTCCCGATTTCTGTTGCCATGCGCAGCACTTCATCCAGAATCCGCTGCTTACGCTCATCCAGCTTCGGCTGACCCAGCCGCCCCGCTTCACCGCTGGCGTATTTCCCCGATAGCAGGCCGCCCGCCAGCGCCCCAAAGGGCAGCAGGGCCATGTCCCAGTGTTTTGCCAGGGGAATCTCGGCGCGTTCAATGTCGCGGTCGATCAGCGAGTAGGGCAGTTGGAAGCCGATAAACTGCGACCAGCCCCTCAGTTCCGCGCGGGCGTTGGCCTCGGCCACGATCCAGGCCGGGGTATCACTGATGGCAATGTAGCGGACCTTGCCCGCCCGGATCACATCGTCCAGGCCGCGCATGACTTCCTCGATTGGGGTGATAAAATCCCAGACATGCACGTACAGCACGTCGATGTAGTCGGTTTGCAGCCGCCGCAGGCTGCCTTCCACTTTCTGGTGGAGCGTTTTGCGGCTGTTGCCCCCTTTGTTCGGGTCGGTCTGATCGGTGGCGGTCGCGGTATATTTGGTCGCCACCACCCAGTAATCGCGGTTTGCCTTGATCAACTCGCCCAGGATCGTTTCGCTCTGGCCGTCCTGGTAGTTGTTGGCCGTGTCGACAAAATTGCCGCCCGCCTGCCCAAACAGGTCAAACACCTGCCGGGAGGTTTCAGAGGACGCGCCAAGGTGCCATGCCTCACCAAAGGTCATAGCACCCAGACACAACTCCGAGACCCGCAGTCCGCTCTTGCCTAATAACTTGTAGCGCATGGTGCTTTCATCCTTTCGCTGTTCTGCTCAATCTGCCTTTGTTGAACAGCCTACATCTTCGAGCGCGCTCGAAGTCAAGGGGCCTTCCGGGGGTCTGCGGACGCCGCCTGCGGGTGCGAGCAAAGTCTGTCAGCGACTTCTTGACAAATGAGGGTCTATGGCTTCGGCCCTCATCCCCCCATCCCCTTCTCCCTCAGGGCGAAGGGGAGAAAAGCGGTTTCTGAAGTCCCTCTACCATGAGGGAGAGGGAAACAGGGTGAGGGCTGATGCTGGATTTCAAAAGTGCCTGACAACCTTTGACTGCACCCCTACCTGCCAACCACTTGACGTCCTTCAAGACTGACGCTACACTTTATTCACACGTGTCAATTGACACGATAAAGTACACATAAGAAAATTTTTGATTGATGAAACGACCGACTCAAAAAGATGTGGCACGCAGGGCAGGGGTCTCACGCTCGACCGTGTCCTATGTGCTCAACGACCAGACCCAACTGAAGATTCCGATTTCGGATGAAACCCGGCAGCGGGTGATGGAAGCCATTGACGAACTCGGGTATGAGCCGGATGCGCGGGCGCAGTCGCTGCGGCTGGGTCATACCAATATCGTCGGTGTCATCATCCCTGTGATCCAGAATCCATTTTTCTGGCAGATCCTGTCTGGCATCTCCGATGGGCTTCAGGAAGCCGGTTACAGCCTGCATTTGTCGCACCATCCCCTGGATTTCCAGCAGGAAGCCAATACCATCCGCCAATTGAGACGCCAGCCGGTGGACGGTTTCATCCTGCTGGCCGCGGCCAAGTACCTGCTGCCCGGACTAGCCGATTACCTGCGGCAGGCGGGGCGGCCCGTAGTCGAAATTACGTCGGCCAAAGCCGAGTTTGATCATGTCGTTCACGCCTATACCAGCGGAACCCGCGCCCTCATGACGCATCTTCTTGAACTGGGACACCGGCGAATTGGATTTGTCTACGGGACGGCCAGGGAAGTTCAGGGCTTTGATCGTTTGCTCATCTACCGCGATGTCCTGAAAGAAGCCGGACTGTCCGCCAATAATACCTACGAGGTCCACTGCGGCGAACAGTTAGAAGAGGCTTATCAGGCTGCTTATACCCTGCTCAACCGCCCGAATCGCCCAACCGCTGTGCTGGTAATCAACGACATGCTCGCCATTGCCGTCATGCGCGCCGCAAGCGACCTGGGATTGACCATTCCCGGTGACCTGTCTGTCGCCAGCTTCGATGACATTCCATTTGCTAGTTACACCCTGCCGCGCCTTACCACCGTTTCGGGTATGGCGGAATCAAGTGGGCGTGAAGCGGTTCGGCTGCTTCTCAACCGCCTGATGGAGCCTGATCTTCCCCAGCAGGTGACGACGGCGGAAGTGCAGCTCATTGTTCGGGAATCGACCGGCGCGGCCTGCCTGCCGGAGAAAGGCTAGAATCCGCCGGCGGCCCAGGTCTGGCGAATATGCGATGTGCCAAATTAAAGCAACGTTTAGCGAAGCTGAAGGATGAAATGAATAAGAACCTTTCATGTCGAGATGACCTGCGTTTGACGGCAGGGGCAGTCGCCAGCTTCTGCTCAGGCACGTCAAAGAACTGATCTTCAGCCGATAGGAACAGCGGGGGTGCGGCCTCAATGACAGCCTTTGAAAGCCTACACGACGAGACTAAAGCAAGTTTCTGGGTGCGTAAAACGTCCGGTATGATTAAATTTCTCAGGCGCAACGCCGTCGCCTATCTCTTTCTCGCGCCGTGGCTGCTGGGTTTCCTCGTCCTGACGCTTTACCCGATGATTTACTCGCTGGGACTCAGCTTCACGAATTATGACTTCACCCAGCCCAATGCGACACAGTGGATTGGACTGGGCAATTATCTGAAAATGTTCGGGTCGGTGTTCGGGCTGTCCGAGTTCACCGCCTCCACGGGCGAGTTGATGCGCGTGGACCCGTACTACATGAAGTCGCTGTCCGTGACGCTGACCTACGTGTTTGTGTCTGTGCCGCTCAAGCTGATCTTCGCGCTGGCGGTGGCGATGCTGATGAACCAGAAACTGCGGGGGGTGCCGTTCTACCGCGCCGTGTACTATATCCCCACGCTCCTCGGCGGCTCGGTCGCCATCGCGGTGCTGTGGCGCAAGCTGTTCGAGAAGGATGGCCTGATTAACGGGGTCCTGACAGGCGTCGGCTTTACCGACCTCCCCGGCTGGATCACCAACCCCAATTACGCGCTCGGGACGCTGATTCTGCTGACCGTGTGGCAGTTCGGCTCGTCGATGATTATCTTCCTCGCGGGGCTGAAGCAGATTCCCCAGGAGTACTACGAGGCGGCCAGCGTGGATGGCGCGAATAAGGTGCGGCAGTTCTTCTCCATCACCATACCCCTGCTCTCCCCGGTGATTCTGTTCAACCTGGTCATCCAGATCATCGGCGCGTTCCAGGCGTTCACCCAGGCCTATATCATCGGCGGCGGCAAGGGCGGTGTGCTCAACTCCACCCTGTTCTATACCCTGCACCTGTATATTCAGGGATGGACCTACCACGAGATGGGCTACGCGTCAGCGATGGCGTGGGTGCTGCTGCTTATTATCGCGGTGATCACGGCGGTTGTCTTCAGATCATCGAGCTGGTGGGTGTCCTATGGGGTTGGGGAATAACATGAAAACCAGGACGATTTTACGCCATAGCCTGACGCATCTGTTCATCATCGGCCTGGGGGTATTTATGATTTACCCCGTCATCTGGATGATTGTCAGCTCGTTCAAGCCCAACAATATGATCTTCAGCGACCCAGGGATCATCCCGAAAGCCGTGACCATCGAAAACTACCTCACGGGCTGGAAAGGCTATGCGGGTACGTCCTTTGGGACTTTCTTCGTAAACTCGCTCACCATGTGCGCAGTGGCGATCGTCGGCAACGTGATCTCCTGCTCAATGGCGGGTTATGCGTTCGCGCGGCTCAAATTCGCGGGCCGGGGCCTGTGGTTCGCGGTGATGATGGCGACGCTGATGCTTCCGGGGCATGTCACGCTCGTGCCGCGTTACATCCTGTTCAACACCTTCGGGTGGGTGGGATCGTACCTGCCGATTCTCGTGCCGAAATTCCTCGCCACCGATGCGTTCTTCGTGTTCCTGCTCGTCCAGTTCATGCGCAGTCTGCCGAAAGAGGTCGAGGAGGCGGCGATCATCGACGGGTGCGGGAAAATCGGGGTATTCCTGCGGATCATCATACCACTCGCCAGCCCCGCTCTGGTGACGACCGCGTTGTTCACGTTCCTGTGGACGTGGGACGACTTTTTCAACCACCTGCTGTATCTCACCAGTCCGGATACGTTCACCGTATCGAGGGCGCTGCGCACATTCGTTGGCGATGCGGGCGCGGTCAACAACTGGGGCGGCGCGCTGGCGATGTCCACACTCTCTATAATTCCCGCCTTTATCCTGTTTTTCTCCCTGCAAAAATATTTCGTCCAGGGGATCACGACCACAGGCATAAAGGGTTAAGTGCGATAGAGGACAATCACAGGAGAAATGGGTATGAAATGAGACTTGATGACGTGTTTCGGGTTCGTCCGCTGAAACTATAACTATTACAAAACAGGAGAATTCAAGGATGAGAAAAATTCGCGCAATCACGCTCATGACCCTGCTGGCGCTGCTGCTCGCGGCGTTTAGCCAGATGGCCGTGGCACAAACTGACTCCGGCGCACTCCCCGTTTATACGGGCGGCCCTACCGAACTGCGCATGGGATGGTGGGGTAACGACGACCGCGCCGCAAGAACGCAGAAGGTGATCGATCTGTTCCAGGCGGCGTATCCTGATATTACCGTCAAGGGTGAACCCAATGGCGGCGCGGGCGACCACTTTCAGATTCTCGACACCCAGCTCGCGGCCAACAACGCCCCCGACCTGATCCAGTTCGGCGGCAACTGGCCCGATTACACGCAGTACCTGGAACCCCTCAATGACTATCTCGGCACACAGCTGATGATCGACACCCCCGAGACGTTTGACCCGGCTGCGTTTGTTCCGGCGACGGACGCTGACGGCAATCTGTATGCCATCAGCCTGGGCACGAACACGCTCGTGCTGGCCTACAACAAGACGGTGATCGAAGCCGCTGGTGTCGATCTCCCCGAACTCAACATGACCTGGGAACAGTTTATCGACTATGGTAAAGAGCTGAAGGCCGCGCTCCCCGAGGGTATCTTCCCCTTCGTGGATAACAGCACCAACACCGCGAACTACTTGAGCTTCTTCTACACGCAGCAGGGCACCCCGATCTGGACGCTGGACGATGGCGGCAAATCCTACGCCACTGTGGAATCGGCCCAGCAATGGCTCCAGATGTGGGCCGATATGCGCGACGAAGGGCTGATCCCCGATGCCGACACCACCTACACCTATAGCGAAGACGGGGCGGACAGCTCGGCGCTCGTGGCGGGCAAAGCGGCCATCGGTCTGGTCTGGAGCAACCAGGTGGCCGCTTATCAGGCGGCGATGACCGACGAACTCGGCATGACGACCCTTCCTCAGGGCGGCGATCCGGCCTACGCTATCCAGATGAGCCAGTACCTGGCGATTAACAAGGCGAGCGCGAACAAAGAAGCCGCCGCACTGTTCATCAACTTCTTCGTGACCAGCCCCGAGGCGGGCGCGGTCCTCGAAACCAATCGTGGTGTGCCTTCCTCGCCGGTCGTGCGTGCCGCCATCGCTGAGCAGGCCACCCCGCTGGATGCGGAGGTTTACCGGCTCTACAACGCGATCGCCGAAGCTGGGCGAGTGGTCCCGCAGGGTCCGAACCTCCCGAATGATCAGGAATTTGTGAATGAACTCGAACTGATCGGCCAGCAGGTCGCCTATGGTCAGTCCACGGTGGATCAGGCCGCTGAGGACTTGCAGGCATTGATCGAGCGGCTGGCAGTCAAGTAACTTCCAGCAAAAGTGGCGCGTACCCAAGGCGCGGGGTCGTAAGATTCCGCGCCTTTCTTCATCTTCATGATCGGAACCCTCACGCGAAGCCCGATTGTTGCCCGGTTCATTCTGTTACAGAAGTATCTGGTAAGGACCCGTAAAATGGAGCTTAAACGATAGGAAACGCAGGCAGCAGTTGTGAGTCCACGAAGCAAGAGAGAGGGATCTCGTGATTGAAACCATTTTCAGTCTTTTGCGGATCGACTGCGGACTCACGACTTTCGACGATCTGCCAGATTATGGAACTTGGACCTGAGGGGTCAGGTTCCGTTAACGAGGCATATCCGCCGCTTCGATATTCCCCTGCCAGTATCGACTGAAAGTGATCTGCGTAACCCTGATAAAACCCGGCTTCGAGCGGACATCCTCACCATGCTTCAGCAAGGCATAAGCTATCGCAAAATCGGCGCAGTGCTCGGTATCCATTGGACACGAGTAGGGCAGATCGCGCGGATGGAGAGGAATCACAGTGAAACTGGCTAACCAGTGTTCAATTCAGAGAGCGAATTGACTGGACAGCGATAACCGCTCCGCTTCATGGTCACCAGGAATTTATCTGCCTCGGCGAGAGATAATGCATTGGCTCGCACCAGATTCATTAGTGCGCCGAGTGTGCCTGACACCATGAGTCCGGTTTCCCGCGCAGCGCGGCGAGCGTCGCGGTCATCGGTGAGCATGATCC
>JAIOHO010001173.1 GCA_019912905.1 Anaerolineae bacterium | reverse complement strand
GCCCCACCGAGGGCCGAATGTGCTGCGCCGCCTGCTGAGCAACATCAGCGGGGCGGTGGGTCTGCTGCTGGTGCTGATCTTCCTGATCGTCGCGCTGCTCGGGGCGCTGAACCTGACGCCCTATCCAGCGGATCAGCAGTTCGTCCGCGACCGGCTGAAAGGGCCGGATGCGCAGTACGGGATGGGCACGGACCTGTTCGGGCGGGATGTCGCCAGCCGGGTGATGAGCGGGGCGGCCAATTCGCTGCGGGTGGCACTGGTGTCGGTGACGCTGGCGGGTATCAGCGGGACGCTGCTGGGCGTGGTGGCCGGGTTCGTCGGCGGGCTGGCCGATAATATCATCATGCGGCTGATGGATGTGCTGTTCGCGTTCCCGGCGCTGCTGCTGGCGCTGGTGGTGGTGACCGTGCTGGGGCCGGGCCTGACGAACGCGACCTGGGCGATTGCCATCGTCTACATGCCGATCTTCGCGCGGGTGGCGCGCGGGCCGGTGCTGGCGGTCAAGGAAATGGAGTATGTGCTGGCGGCGCGCTGCCTGGGTCAGCGACCGGGAACCATCCTGCTGATGCACGTGCTGCCCAACACGCTGGCCCCGCTGATCGTGCAGGTCAGCCTGGCGCTGTCGTGGGCGCTGCTGACCGAAGCCGCGCTCAGCTTCCTCGGCCTGGGGACACAGCCCCCGGCGGCCTCGTGGGGGGTGATGCTGGCCGAAAGCCGGGGGATCAGCGAGCGTGCCCCCTGGCTGATGATCTTTCCCGGCGTGGCGATCATGCTTGGGGTGCTCGGCTTCAACCTGCTCGGCGACGGCCTGCGCGACGTTCTCGATCCCCGGATGCGGCGGTGAGAAGTGCTGAGTGCTGGGTACTGAGTGCTGAGTCAGAGACAGGCATCAAGCAGTTCCCCACATGAAAACTTATCGTAATTCATTGTTTATGTTCTATTCTGCTTACGGATGTCATTATGCTCAGTTTAGGCAAGAATCAGCGAAGGGCAAAACTGTGTCAAAGAGACTTATTCGTATAATCATATTGGTGCTTGTACTTCTGGCATTGGCGTCCGGCGTGCAGTCTCAGAAAGATCTGCCGCCTTACATTTACTACTATGACAGCCTTCACGGTGGTCTTGTCATCGAGCGGGCTGATGGCCGCGACAGCCGAATTATCAATGATATTTTGCCGGGATCGCCCTGGTATGGATTTTCTGCCACTGGGCGATATTTCGCGCTAGGTCGCTATCACTCGATTAGGGAGGGGCTTGATGATGAGCAGCAGGTTCAAGTCATAAGCACGGACGGGCAGCAACGCCTCCAGATTAGGCAGTATCGCCTATCCGAAACGCGCGTAAGTTGGGCACCTGATGCAGATATGGTGTTGATCTTTGGGGCTGATCGTGATGGGCAAATACAGGCACAATTGATCGACGTTGACAGTGCTCATGTCCTGGCGAACGCCGCGTTTGGTGTCGGCTATGATGCGGACTATGCTGCTGAAGTCTATTGGGAAAATGAATTCGTCAACATTTTTTGGGGCCATACGCATCTGGTCACGCTTCATCACGATGGCCTTATTGAGTTGAAGAACTACCCTAGAGTTGAACAATATCAAATTTATCCAGACTACTACGAAAGGCGACTGCTCTATCCCAACAGGCACCTCACTGGGGAAACTATCACAATCGTACTGCAAGATTTACAGAGTAAGCAGCGGATTGAGATAGAGGATCGACTTGGACGACTCCCCTATCCCTATCACATCCGCTGGAGTCCTACACTGCGCCATGCGCTAATCTCGGCACATCCATGTGAGGGTGATTCCTGTGAGGGATGGTTGAAACTGATTGATTGGGAATCAGGTGACATCACAACAGTAACCCCCACAGTTCAAGTGCCGGATCGGGGGAGAGAGTGCGGGCTTGTCCATACCTGTGCCGAATTATGGTCACCGCAGGGTAACTATGCGATTTTTGCTAATCATGCCGACGTTGTTTACTTGCTGGATGTTAGCACAGCTTCAACACATGAAATCGCTTCACATGGTACAGTTCGGTATTATCGGTGGAATCCTGCTGATGAACAGCTTTTTATTGCTTATGACGGTGACTCTCACTTATACAAATATGATCCTGCGACTGGGCGCGAAGAACAATTTGAACTCCCGCAAGGTATGCATAGTGTTTTCCCCTCGCCTGAAGGGCACTATGTTGGCTTAAGCACGTCACGACCAACGATCCTGAATGAAAACGGGGACATCATCGAACAATCCATCCCGCACAGCCATAGTACGGCCTCCTATGAGTTTCCCTGGGAATACGTGTGGCATCATGATGAACAATGGGTGATCGCTAATTATGTTATTGCGTTTGCCGGAGGTGGGTACGGTCCGGTGGCATCGCTCCTGTTCAACCTTGATGGGACGGTACGTCGGGAACTGCCGACCGGAGGCGAAAGCGGTTTTGTGCCAGATCGTGCCATTCCTTATCTTCCTCCGGGGCAACCGACATCCCTGAAAAAAGACCCGATTTTCACTCTTCCACAGGCCGGGCGTATCTATGGTGTCGGCTGGCATCCGACAGACCCAAATCAGCTTGTCACCTATTCGGAAGAAGAAGGGATAGTATTCTGGTTGTTGGCGGCTGACAAACCGGAAATCACCGACCAGATTATCCCGGCAGCGCCGTTCCCGTCGCAATTTCCGGTTGGCCTTAAGCTGTTCTGGCTGCCGGAGCAAGATCTTGTCGCTTTCTATGAGGATGGCGACCTGCATTACATGGATGCCGCAACAGGCAATATCTTGCCGGTCGAGGGCGTCGAATATCCGCTTTTCACCCCGACAGATGCAGGAGCGTCGATCCACTATTCCTTGTCGGATGACGTGCTTCGCCTGGATACAGAGGGAATCGCACTGGGACGCCCATTTGCGCTGACATCCAATCGAATAGCTTTTATCATCGCCGGTGATCAAGGTAGTGATAACCTTTATTATATAAATGCATATACAGGCGAGATGACTCGCCTGAGAGTCCCAGCCGGAACTTACTACACTGTCGATGCAAGCAGTGACGTTGCAGCATTGGGGAGTGTCTACAATTGCTGCATATTGATGGTAAACACGGATACTGGCAATGTGGTGGATGAGTTCTATGGCACGGCACTCAGCCTGGCGTTGTCGTTCGATGGACGGCGTCTAGCAACGACCTCGCGGGAAATGATTGCGATTTGGGACGTGTCAGAGGATGTCTCAGAAGAATAATAGTCCAACCAATTTGATGCACTAGCATATAGCTTCTATACGAAGGGACAGACTCGGGTCAAGGCGAGCGGGGAACTCGACTCCGGAGTCGATGACCACCGGGGCGGATGCGTCTACAATGGGGGCAGAATCCATCTGAATCCACATGGAACGGAAAGCGATGCCCCATGATCGACCTGACCCTGGCTCAGGCTGGCGACGCCCTGGAACACGTGATTACGCTGTCGCACGAGTATGTGACCTGGATGGTGGCGGAAATCCAGGCGCATTACCCCGATCTCGATCTCACCGAATTTACGGCGGAACATGACTACGACGACCTGCGGCGCAAGTTCCCCGGCGAACATGTGCCGCCGGATGGCTGCCTGCTGCTGGCGCGGTCGGACGGGGCGGTGTGCGGCTGCGTGGCGCTCGGTCGGCTGACGGAGGCCATCGCCGAGATGCGCACGCTCTACGTCCGCCCGGCCTGTCGCGGCCAGGGGGTGGGGCAGGCATTGGCCGAGGCGTCGCTGGCGGAGGCGCGGCGGTTCGGCTATGACACCGTGCGGCTGGATACGCTGGCGTTCATGGCGAGCGCATTGGGCCTGTATCGCGCGCTGGGATTCTACGACATTGCACCCTACCGCGACGTGTCGGCATCGCTGCGGCAGCATATCTGCTTTCTGGAATGCCGCCTGGCGGAGTAGATCAAGTTTGCAGTGGTCAGTGGGCAGGTTTCAGTGAAGTTTGAGTGTGGGACTCGCGATTGCGCCCCAGGGGAAACCTGCGCTCTAAGTCCGATTGTACGCTGATGACGGGTGCGCCTTTCATTTTGGGGGCAGATTGGGCTGCTACCGCCTGGAGTTCTCCAGGCTACCCAAAAGCCTGGAAGCCCACTGAAAAGGGGCTTTTTCGGCGGGTTAGAGTGCCTTCAGGCACTTCCTGCCGCACCTGGCAGCCGGACGTTTTCATGGCATAAGCGCCCCATTTTGAAATACACCCCTACCGACTCCCGACCGGTTATTCGAGCGGGTTTCGCGGTATACTGAGTATAGATGAGTGAACCGAGGTGTTTGGTGGTTTCACAGACAAGACCCATCACGGCTGAATACTTCAACTGGTACATCGCGCAGCCGGAACACATCCACCGAAATTACGAATTGATTGCCGGGGAGATCGTCGAAAAAATGGTGTCGCACCCGCGCTCCTCGATGATTGCCGCCTGGATGATGGGCAAGGTCGCTGCTTTTGTCGATGAGCGCGACCTGGGCTATGTGACCGGCGCGGATGGCGGTTACGTGGTGTCTGGTGAGCGCTATATCCCCGATGGTGCCTTCCTCTCCAAAGCGCGCTGCCCGGTGATCCCGGATGAAGCCTACAATCCCATCGCGCCCGACCTGGCGCTTGAGGTGCTCTCACCGATCAACACCGATGAGGAAATGCGGGTGAAGGTCTCCAACTACCTGGCGGCGGGCGTCGTCGTGTGGCTGGTCGATCCGGGCAAACGCGTGGAGGTTCATTGCACGGGTCAGCCGGTGCGCATTCTCGGGCCGGAAGATACCCTGGAAGGCGGGAACTTCCTGCCGGGATTCATGCTGGCGGTGCAGGATATTCTCGGAAAATAGTGTGAAATTTCGCAGCGACCCGCCTGCCTGCCGCTCAGTGTGAAATCGTAAGCTGCGCGGCGACCGTCTGGTGGAACTCCGGGCAGCAGGCGTCGATCGTGAAATTCCCCTCGAAGGTTTCCGTAGCGTCGAGATAGGCCAGCGGCAGGATGCTCACGACGGCATGCCGCTGGTGCATCGGGCAGACCAGCGGGTCGATCTTCTGCTGGGCCAGCGTGCGGTAGTCTTCCTGAACGTGGCTGGCAATGGCCTCGATGACGTCTGCCTCAAGCTGGCGGGCATAGAGATGGGCGGGGACTTCTCGACCCTGGATCAGAAAGAGGGGTTCAATTCGCATCGTTCTGGCTCCTGATGGCTGCTTTGCCTCATTGTAGGTCCGAATCGATTCCAGAAACAAGACCCCCGGCAGATTCTCGACTATGACCCCTGAACCTGGGGCGCGAACCAGGCCAGCCGGAAGACACTGCGGCTCTGCCAGTTCCACCAGACTTCAGCGATTTTGCCATCTTTAATGCGATAGAGATCGGCTCCTTCGGCCAGGATAGGGAAAGACCCCTCTGTGGCGCTGGTATAGGTTCCGCTCCAGGCATCGTGATAGGCGACCAGATCACCTTCCGCCACGCGCGGATGGCCGCTGGTTTCGATCCGAAAATCCGGCATGACGGTATGCAGATAATGGATGTACTGGCGGACTCCTGCCAGGTCCAGCGGTTCGATGCGGACGCGCAGCGGCAGATGGAATACCAGATCCGCCGCGTAAACCTCTCCAAGAGTCTGGGTGTCCTCGGTGTTCCATAACGCGATGGCCCGCTCGACCAGCGCGATGTTGTCCTGGGGGGTGGTGGTGCTGGTCCCGACCCTGGGGAACCACTCATTCAGCCCGATCCCGGCCCCTTTGGGAGGTTCCTGGAGGCCGAAGGACTGGTAATCCCAGGAGGCCCACATGTCGGTGATCTTGTTGCGTTCCAGCCGGAAAATGTCAATCTTGGGCAGCCCAAACGGTCGGTCCTGATGGACGCCGCCGAAGGTATACACCTGGGCGATCAGGTCGTCCTGAGCCAGCAGGGTATAGTCGGTGATGTTGATGTCAAAGGGAGGGGTATGCCAGTAGCGAATGGCGTTAGCGAGGGTCTGGCCGTTGCGGGCGAGAGTTTCGGCTGCATCATGCAGCTGGAAATTGTCGGCAAACAGGCCCGCCATCCCGTCAGGATTATTCGCGTTCCAGACCTGCTCCGTATAGCGGGTGACGGCGGCCTTATTGGTCTCCGCAATCGGCTGGGCGTCCACTGGCAGCCCGACCGACAGCAGCAGCACCGGCAGCAGAATCATCCTCGTAAATAAAACAAACCGCGCTTTCATCGCCTGTTTGCCTTTCCCAATCACAAAAAGACGGTCTCTGTAACGAGCGATCACGTCTTCGATGGTCGATGGGTTGTTCGGTGTGGCAGCGATGCGGAAGGGTGCGAGAATACGGGCTTCGGCCTCGCAATATTTCTAGTGTATATAGATTATATACGTTTTCATTCAAATCTAACAGTTTTTGCTTAACCGGGCATTATCGAACCCTGGTCAGGCCTCGTGAACTCGCCGCCCAACGGCTCGTCGATGGATGCTTGGCCCGGTGGAATTTTTCATCCGAGCTGCTTTTCGGCGTAAACTGCCGGTTCGATTTCCAGAATCGGCTGCGTCCGCTGAGCCGGATTCAGGTAACGCCGGATGTAATCCTCGCTGTGGACCTGTTCCAGCAGCTTCCAGGAATAGTCGCTGAGGAACGAATCGACCGCTTGCGGATGCATCCCGAACCGCCAGACCTGATTCCTGACCCGGAAGCGTTTGTAGAGTCCGTCCTGCCCATAGGTGTTGACTCCGTCGATAAAATCCTTGAGGACATAGGTCAACACCAGCCGGCTGCCGGGTTTGGCCTTCGCCAGGAAGTCGAATGTCGCACGGACCGCGGCTTCGGTCAGGTACTGGGTGACGCCCTCCCACACAAAAAAACTGCGTTGGTCGAATGAATAACCGGCCTGCACCAGGGCGCTTTCCAGAGTCTGGTCCTCAAAATTGATGGGCACCAGGGTGACCTGGTCCGGCACTCGCCCATAAATGGCTTCGAGCGCCTTGCGTTTGTAGTCCACATTTTCGGGGAGATCCACTTCGTAGACTTTTAGCGAAGCCAACTGCGGAAGCCGGTAGGCGAGGGTATCCAGCCCGGCCCCAAGAATGACGACTGCATCCAGACTCGAATCGAGGGATTCGACGACTTTGTCCTCGATATAGCGTTTGCGGCAGACGATGCCCGCATACACGCCGGGCGATACCGCCTCTAGAAGCCAGAACCAGACTCGGCGGAGGACGGGAACCTGGCCGGTCTGGACCATGAAGCGCATGCTCGGCGGGAGCATGTGCTCGGCCATCGGATCATCGACAATCCGCCGGTCGGGGGGCAGCGTATGCTCCAGACCAGCAATGACGATGGGTCCATAAGCGGTGGAGGCGGCGGTTTCGGCCATGATTGTGGGTCTCCTGTTTTCTTGTGCTGCACGCAGCGACCCCTGGACATCCTCAAGAGGCAGCCTCGGGCTTACTCCACAAACAGGGTGGTCAGGTAGAACAGCGTGCCCACCGGCGCGCCGTCCCCGCTGGCGGCCTGCATCGCCCAGTAGAGCGAGCGCTCGCGGATGATGAACATGAGCGGGTATTCGCCCGGCGGCAGGTCGCAGGGAATTTGCAGCGTGCGGATGTCGTGATAATAACGGCCCGGCTGCCAGACGAGAGTATCGACATTCCCCGGCGCTTCCTCCACGCGGGTCACGCCTTCGCCGCCTTCATCGACTGCCACCATCGACAGGTAATAGGTCTCGGCGATGGGATTATCGCCTTCCCACCAACTATCCAGTGTGACACTGCCGCAGCGGGCGACATGGACATCATCGCGGAGGTCCCAGCGCTTGAGGCGGATCACGTCGTCATTGCGGTCGTTGGTGAACACGGCGAGGTCGGAGAACGTGTCCTCCGGGACTGGCTCGTAATGCAGGTCGGCGGTGTCGTAAATGAGGGCGTAGTCGATGCCGTGAATCCGCACGACATGGGCCGGTTCGACCCCGGCGGCGGCGTCGATCAAGCGGGAGAACAGGCCGCGCTGAAGCTGGCTGACGTAAAAAATCAGGTACTTTTCGTCGTTGATGCCCTGCGGATTATCCTGCAAGGTGTGGACGTTGGTGCCGCAGTCGGTGTAACGCGAGGCGACCTCGAAATAGAAGGTCATCACGCTTTCGTCGCAGTTTTGGACTTCCTCGCCCGCAAAGCTCATGGCCTGGTCAAGCCCTTCGCCCCAGCCGACCAGCAGGGCGTGGAGCGCGCCGGCGCTGCCGCCAAAGACGGGGTTATAGTAGGCCAGGTAGTAGGGCTGATACCAGACCAGCGTCAGCACCGGAATCACCAGCGCCAGGCCCCAACCGAGGGCCGGTTGAATCCGGGTCAGCCGGTCGCGCAGCTGATCGACCAGCCACACCAGCCCGAAGGCGGCCAGCACCGCCAGCATGGGGAAATATTGCAGTACGTAGCGATCCAGCTTCTTGGCCTGAAGGGTCATCACCAGCCCGAAGACGAGAATGAAAATGATCATCGCCACCAGCGGAAGCTGAAAACGCCGGGCGGCACCGCGCAGGGCTGCGACCGCTGCCAGCAGCAAGCCGAGCAGCATCCAGGGCGTGATGCGCAGCAGCGTGGCGACGAGGTAGAACGCCGGGCCGGGGTCCTCCAGCGGGACGCCCATAAAAAAGTTGCCGGGTTTGTGGGCGTTCAGCGCCAGTTCGAGGCCCTGGTCAAGCTTGGCGATCACCCAGTCCATATCGACCCAGGTAGCCGGGAAGACGCCGAACCAGACGACGGTGGCGATCAGCGTCCAGATCACCATCGGGGCGATGGCGCGGCGCGGCCAGGAGCGCCAGTTGTGGCGGTACTGGATCAGCAGGCACAAACCCAGGATGCCGCCGACGCCGATGGCCGTAAATTTGGTGACACCGCCGAGTGCGCCGAAGACTGCCGAGGCGACGAACCAGCCGCGCCGCGTGGGTTTCCCCGCGCCGTCGGGGTCGTCGAAGTGGAAGGCCAGCAGGCCCGTAAGGAACGAGACCGCCATGAATGAGGTCGTGATGGCATCGACATGCAGGATACCGCCGTGCGCCACCAGGAAGGGATCGAGCGCCCACAGCAGCGACGCCGCCAGTGCAATGCGCGTATCGAACAGGCGGCGCAGCAGGTCAAAGGCCAGCACCACCGTCAGGGCATTGACCAGCGCCAGCGGAAAGCGCATGGCGGCAATGTGCGCCTGGAAATTGGTCTGCATGGCATCCGGGCCATTGACGACTTCGCTGAGCAGGATGCCAGATGCGCCCAGCCAGTTGGTCATCACGCCGGGGTGAAACGACTGCGCCGTCTGCGACAGGTCGCCGGTGCGCAGCGCATCGAGAAAATTGGTGGCGCGGTTGACCCAGAAGGCCTGCTCGTCGGTGGTCATGACCGGGCTGGGCCAGGCGCGGGGCACCAGCGCCAGGGCGAACAGCAGCAGCATCACCAGCGCGGTTTGGCGCGCACTGAGGCGGAGGTCTTTGGCTTGGTGGGGTTGAACGTCGATCACGCGGGTCATTCCAGACTGAAGCCAGCAAAGCGGTCATTATAGCATCGGCGGGAGTCGGAAGGGGAGGGCGACCCGCACTTCATCCGGCCCTCACCCCAGACCCCTCTCCCGAAGGAGAGGGGCTTTCACTAACCGATCGTGATTGATGGGGTGTGCGCTGGGGTCGTGGGATCGCCGCGCGAGCGCAGCGAAGAAAGCGAATTAGCGCTCCAGGGTGACCTGCCGGAAGGAGACCAGCGAGTCGGTGGGCGAGGGGATGAAGCCCTGCACGTAAGGCTGCTGCGCGGTGTATTCGAAACCGTTGTACAGCCAGATCCAGGGGGCCATCTCGACCAGGTGCTGCTGGAACTGCTTGAAGATATCGAAACGCTTGGCCGGGTCCGTCTCGGCCTTGCCCTGGGCCATCAGGCTGTCGAGGGTGTCGTCGATGTAACCGGCGACGGTTTGCAGATTGCCGCTCTTGGTCCAGTAGCGGGCATACATGGTGTAGGGGTCGGGACGCCCGCCGTTGAGGGCCACAGCTGCATCGAAGTCCGCCGCCAGCCAGCGATCGACGTAGACGCCCAGTTCCAGCGACTCGATCTCGATGGTGATGCCGATCTCGGCCAACTGCGCCTGGATATTCTGGGCTTCGGCCAGGGCGGTCGGCGGTTCGGCGGAGGCGGCGATGACCTTGAGGGTGAAGCCGTCGGCCATGCCTGCCTGATTCAGCAGTTCGCGGGCCTTGTCGAGGTCCTTCTGGTAGCAGAAGAATTCATCCAGCGGCACGCTGAAGGCCGGGATGGTCAGCGGCCCGGTGACGGTGCCTTCACCGAGCGAGGCGGTATCGAGCACTTCCTGGCGGTCGATGGCGCAGGACATAGCCTGGCGCACTTCGAGGATGTCCATCGGCGCGCGGCTGGCGTTCAACTGGAGCACATGATAGGCGATGGCCGGAACGCGGTTGAGCACGACGCTGTCATCCCCGATGAGCAGGGTGGCGATGAGCGGGTCATTCAGCAGAGCGAAGTCGATTTCCCCGGCGCGCAGGGCGGCCAGGATCGAGGCTTCGTCGGGGATGATGCGAATTTCGATGCCATCCACATAGGGACCCTCGCCCCACCAGTCGGGATTGGTGCTCAGGATGGTTTTTTCTTCAGGGACCCAGCTTTCCAGCTTGAACGGCCCGGTGCCGATCGCGGTGCTGTTGAAGTCACCACTTTCGATCATTTCCGACGGCACGATGGCGGCATTGACGGTCGCCAGCGCGGTGAGCAGGGGCACATCGGGCGCGGACAGGTTGAAAATGACGGTGGTGTCATCCGGTGTATCAATCGAGGCGATGCTCAGGTAATTGGCGCGCGCGGCGGCGGCGGTTTCCTCATTCAGGATGCGCTCGAAGGTGGCTTTAACGTCCTCCGAAGTCATGGCCGAGCCATCGTGGAAGGTGACGCCGGCCCGCAGGTGCAGGGTCAGCATGGTGGCATCGTCGTTGAATTCCCAGCTTTCGGCCAGCGCGGGGATAATGTTCAGGTCTGCGTCCAGATCGACCAGCGGTTCGTAGATCAGTTCCAGCAGGCGGAACGAGGCGAAGGCGGTCTGGGTATGCGGGTCGAGGCCGGTGGTGTCGGCAGAGCGCGCCATGACGAGCACATTGCTGTTGTCCTGGGCCATGCCGGGTGTGACGGCGGTCACCAGAGCCAGCAGCAGCAGAAACAGCAAAAATCGCTTATTGATCATCCCAATCTCCTTACCCAATAAAGGGCGCGACTTGCGCCATCAGCAGGGTACATGCTAGCGCATGAGCAGGGTTGTCGCAATAAAGCGGTGGTCAGGATTCGGCGGGGGTGGACAGGCGCTTCCAGAAGAGATATTCATCCACATCGGGCAGGACATAACCGGGAATCGTGCCGATGTGCTGGTAGCCCTGGCGCTGATAAAAGCGCTGCGCGCCGGTGTTGAAGTCGGAGGCGAGCAGGAATAATTCGCGGTGGTTCGGGCGCACGGCCTCTTCCGCAGCGGTCAGCAGCGCCGCGCCGATGCCCAGGCCCGCGTGATCGGGATGGACGCCAATCAACTGGAGATACGGGCTGCGGGCAAATGCGCCGTTGAGCACCACCCGGCAGAACCCGCAGGCGGGCACGTCCGCGAGGTCGGCCACGCGCAGCAGGTCGCCCTGGGCGAAAGCCCGGTTGAACAGGCGCGCGCCGCGTTCGGCGGTGAAGCCGTAGCGCTGCCACAGGGGAATTTGCAGCATCCAGGCGACGATGGGGGCGATGTCGGCGGCCTGCATGGGACGGATGGTCATCATGAATTGCTCCTCCAGCCTGAGTCCAGACCGGGATTATGACACGGGCCGCGCCTGTGAATAGTGCCAGAAAGCAGGCCGGTGGCGCGCCGGTTCGTCCTTTTTGATCACTTTTACCAAAAAAGTAAAGAGATATTTCAGCGTATATTGACGGGAGACTGAGGACATGGTTCGTTAGAATGAATGGGGTAAGCGAGGTGAGGAGGTCCCTGATGCAGAATATCGACACACGCGATCGGTTCCGGCTGGCCCTGCTGATTGTGTTCGCGCTGTTGGGTGTGCTGACCATCCTCGCCTGGGCGGTGACGGGCCAGCGGGCCCAGTTCGAAGTGCCGACGCTGTTTTTCGGCGCGACGAGTATGGTGCTGCTGTTTGGCTTCTTTTGAGTCGTCAGTCGATAGCCCTCAGTCTCCAGTTAAGAGCAAAAGCGCGTCCGGGTGGGCGCGTTTTCGATGGGTCACGAATCCTCATTAGATGACAAGCCGTCACGTCACCTGCGCATCATGCGGTGCTGAGCGCCCGATGCTGTAGTTCTTCATCGAACACTCCTGAACTTGGACACTACCCCTGCCCTCAGAAATCAGCTTATGCTGAGGGTGGACCGCAAAGGTTTGGGGGAGGTAGTGTCCTCATGACCTCGCAGAATTTGTTCACAAATGAGGTGCTCGACTGGCTGCTGGATGCGAATGATCCGGGTGTCCGTTATCTTGTCCTGCGTGATCTGCTAGATTGCCAACCCGATGACCGTGAACTCTGGCTCGCCTGCACCGCCGCCCACCAGAATGGACCGATTGCCGCTGTGCTGGCCGCAATGGAAGGCGAGGGCTACTGGGTCGAACCCGGGCCAGGGTATTACCCAAAGTATCGCGGCACGGTCTGGTCGCTGATTTTGCTCAGCCAGTTGGGGGCATCTGACGCCGAGGACGAGCGCATCGGGCAAGCCTGCGCCTATATCCTGGATCACGCGCTGACGACTGGCGGACAGTTTACGGCCAGCGGCGCGCCGTCAGGCACAGCCGACTGCCTTCAGTGCAATCTGTGCGCGGCGCTGCTGGATCTTGGTTACGAGGACCCCCGTCTCGAACTGGCTTTTGAATGGATGGCGCGCAGT
>JAIOHO010001172.1 GCA_019912905.1 Anaerolineae bacterium | reverse complement strand
CGGTAACCCCCCGGATGTGCTGTATCTGAACCCGTGGTTCCAGTACATTTTCGCGCAGAAAGGTGTGCTGCTTCCCCTCGACAGCTACATTGCCGCGGACAATTACCAGTTTGATGGCATATCGCCTGTCGCGGTTGAAGCCTGCCGCTATGGGGAGCAAATGGTCGCCATGCCTTTTGAAGTCTCACCAGCAGGTTTTGTGTTCAACAAGAACCTGTTCGACCAGGCTGGGGTCCCCTACCCGCCGATGGACTGGGAATCCGCAGACTGGACGTGGGATAACCTGATCGAGACCGCAGCTGCGCTCACCAATGAGAGCGAACGCCAGTACGGTGTTCATTTCGAGAACTGGATGTACCCCACCCTCCTGTTCCAGCATGGGGCCGACGTGTACAGCAATATCAAGAAAATCGTGCCCGACACGCACTCCATCATCAACACGCCAGAAGCTGCGCAGGCCTTCCAGTTGCTGCACGACCTCCGGGAGACACACAAAGTCGCCCCTTCATCGACATCTGTCCAGGAGCTTGGGGGCTTTGACCGCTTCATGTCAGGCAAAGTCGCCATGTTCTCTTATGGGCGCTGGCTCAACACCTTCCGAACGATCACTGATTTTGAGTGGGATGTGGTGCCCTTCCCGCACGTCGCCGGACGCGACCCTGCCTGCACGCTCTATATGCTGAACTACGCGATCTATGCTGGCTCCCCCAATGCGGAGGTAGCCTGGGACTTCCTCAAGTTCCTGCTGACGCAAAAACCCCAGGAAGCGAATGTCAACACGGGGATGGCTGTCGCGGCACTCGAGACGGTGAATATGTCCCCCGCCTTCCTGGATTCGACGCCGCCGGAGCACAACGTCGTGTACAGCGACGCGTTGAAGTGGTCACGATCCGAACCCATTCTGGATGCGGACTTCGGCTTCGTGCTCAACCCGCAGCTCGACAAGATTTTCAACAATACCACGGACGATATTCCGGGCACGCTGGCTCAGGCCGCTGCCGAAGTCGATGCCGCGCTGGACCAGTGGCGAGCCGACAACGGAGTTTCTTAGCGCATCGTCTCGAAACTGTCGGACAGAACGTGTTTTGCGCCGCGAAACATCGTTATAGTTAGGACGGGAAGGGGTATTATCCCCTTCCCAGTCTGATTCAATCTGAGCAGACAGGAACACAAGCATCTCATGAGTGGCAGCCTTCAATCCTACGAGACCACAATCCAGGCTCAGCCATCAGCACAGATTCCACGCTGGCAGATGGTTATTCGCAGCAATTTTCAGGGGTATCTCTTCGCATCTCCCTGGTTATTCGGATTCTTTGTATTCACCTTGGGGCCATTCATCGCCTCGCTCGTCATCAGCCTGCATCAGTGGGACATCCTCACACCGATGCAGTATGTCGGGCTGCGCAACTTTGAGCGGATGCTGCAAGACAATTTGTTCTGGCATAGCCTGCGGGTAACCGTGGTCTATACGATTTTTGCGGTTCCGCTGCAACTGGCGATGGCAATGCTGCTGGCGGTGCTGGTCAATGGCAACGGCGCGGTCAAGCTATTTTTCCGTGCCGTGTTTTTTCTGCCCTCAGTGACGGCAGGTGTCGCAGTCGCGGTACTGTGGCGCTGGTTGTTTAACCCGGAATTCGGGCTGATCAATTTCTTGCTCGATGCGATCGGTATTCAGGGTCCGCCCTGGCTGAGCAGTCCGGCCTGGGCGCTGCCCGCAGTCATCGTTATGAGTCTGTGGGGGGTTGGCTCGACCATGCTCATTTTTCTGGCAAGTCTGCAAGCCATCCCGGACTACTTGTACGAAGCCGCGGAAATCGACGGCGCGAACATGCTGCACAAGTTCCGTTTCGTGACCCTGCCGATGATGAGTTCGACGATCTTCTTTACGCTGGTAATGGGCATCATCGGATCGTTCCAGATCTTCACGCAGATCTATATTCTGACCAACGGTGGTCCTGAAAACGCCACGCTGTTTTATGTGCTTTATCTCTACCAGCAGGCCTTCCGCAGCTTCAAGATGGGCTTTGCATCCGCATTAGCCTGGGTGCTGTTCCTCATCGTGATGGTCGTCACCCTGATCCAATTCCGGCTGGCGGGCCGTTGGGTATACTATGAGCTGGGAGAGTAAAATGGCAACCCTGACCGCAGTTAACCACAGGCCAGTTCGCATCCCCGTCTCCGAAATCGTGCGTTACGTGGCGCTCGCCGGCTTAGGAATACTCTTTGTCCTGCCATTCATCTGGATGGTCTCGACTTCGCTGAAAGAAACCGGGCAGGCCTATCGGTTCCCGCCAGAGTTCATCCCGCAGCCGCTTACGATCAAGAATTATGAGAGTCTGTGGGGCGGCCCTATTCCCTTTGACCGTTTTTACCTGAACACGGTCATTGTCGTGATCATGGCGGAAATTGGGACGCTCACATCCTGTACATTCGTGGCCTACAGCTTTGCGCGGCTGAAGTGGTGGGGCCGCGAAGTCTGGTTTGTCGTGCTGCTGGCAACCATGATGCTGCCCTTCCAGGTGGTGATGATTCCGGTGTATATCATCTTCCGCACGCTGGGTTGGCTGGACACATTGCTGCCGCTGTTTATACCCACGTTTTTCGGGAATCCATTCTACATTTTTCTGATGCGCCAGTTTTTTATGGGAATCCCCCGTGACCTGGAAGATGCCGCCCGGGTGGACGGCGCGGGATCATTTCGCATCCTCTGGCAGATATTCGTGCCATTGTCCAAGCCCGTCCTCCTGACCGTCGCGATGTTTACGTTTGTCGGCCACTGGAATGACTTTCTGGGACCACTGCTTTACCTGAGTTCCGTGGACAATATGACCATTTCGGTTGGATTAGCCATGTTCCAGGGCAGAGGGGGCGCGAACTGGCCTGCGCTGATGGCCGCTGCGACCCTGGCAACGGTGCCCATCCTGGTCATGTTCACGCTGTTCCAGCGGTACTTTGTCAAAGGAATTGTACTCACTGGCATGAAGGGATAAGCGATGTCTCTCGAACTGGACCGCCGCGATCCAACCCCAATCTACATTCAGATCAAGCATTGGATGCGACAGCAGATCAAACATGGCGTCTGGCCTGAGCACTACAAGCTGACTGCCGAGACCATCCTGGCTGTGGAATTGGGCGTGAGCCGCGGAACCGTTCGTCAGGCAATTATGGAGTTAATCGAGGAAGGGCTGCTTACACGCATTCACGGGCGCGGAACGTTTGTGGCATCCGCAGCGCTGGAGCAGCCGCTGGCCGAGCAGTTCGTCACATTCTCCGAGGATCTGATCGCGAAGGGGATTGCCTTCGAGACTCATGTCCTGGCGCAGTCGATCATGAAACCAACCGAGATCATCGCATCGCTGCTGAACATCCGCGCGGATGATGACGTTTTTTTCCTCAAGCGCGTGCGCAGTATCGGCGACGAACCGTTGGTTATCCTGGAGAACTACCTGGCCTATCCCCGCTGCCGGGGGATCGAGCAGTTTGATTTCACCCAGTACCGCCTGTTTGAAGTGCTGGAGGAGCACCTGGGACTTGATCTGGATTGGGGACGGCGGTCCTTCGAGGCGCGGGCAGCCGATGCGAAAGTGGCCGACCTCCTGCGCACCACGGCATCCAGCCCGGTGATGTTTGCGGAGCAAATTGTCTATCTCGCCGATGGATCACCCATCGAACTATCGAACCTCTGGTTCAAAGGGGAGAAGTTCAAGCTGTCCGCAACGCTCAAGCGCGACCGCAAGGCACTGAGCAGTCAGCGAACCCTCAGCCAGGAGTATCAACCCGGCGATGCATAAAAGAAGGCAGACAGACTCCCTATGACTCAACCCGTAATCACGATCGTCGGCAGCTTCGCGGTGGGGATGACCATGCGCACATCCCGAATGCCGATTTTCGGCGAAACGTTCTTCGGCGCTGATTTCGACATGGGGCCAGGCGGAAAAGGCTCCAATCAGGCGGTCGCAGCAGCCCGGTTGGGTGCACACGCATCTTTGGCGGGCATCATTGGCGACGACCGCCTCGGTGAGATCGCCATCGACCTTTACGCCAGCGAAGGCGTCGATACTTCTTACCTCGAAATCACGCCACAACGAGCCACTGGCGTTGGTTTCATCATTCTCAACCAACAGGGCGAAAATGGTATCCTGCTCGACATGGGCGCAAACATGCTGATGGATGCCGATTTCGTGGATACGATCGAGACGCAGATTGCCCGCAGCGACATCGTGATGACCGTGCTGGAACTGCCCACCGCTGCGGCAGCCAGGGCGGTTGAACTGGGCCGGAAGCACGGTGTGCGCACGATCCTGAATCCAGCACCCGCCACCCTTCTCGACCGCGCGGTCCTTCACAACGTCGATTATCTGACCCCGAACGAAACAGAACTTCGCATTCTGCTGGGCCTGCCGCCTGATGACCCGACGCCGACGGTCAGACTGGCTGAACGTCTCCAGGAACAGGGGGTTGCCAATCTGGTGGTGACGTGCGGCGAGCGCGGTGCATTGGTGTTATCTCCATCTGGACAATATGAAGTGCCCAGCCTAGCACCACCCGGTCCCATTGTGGACACCACCGGAGCGGGAGACGCCTTCAATGCGGGCCTGGCGGTAGCCCTGTCCGAAGGCCGGGATCTGCTGGCGGCGGTACGCTTTGGCTGCTGCTGCGGCGCGTTGGCGTGCACACAGATGGGAGTCATCCCGGCACTGGCGCACCGCGATCAGGTGGATCAATTATTCGCCGAGGTGCATTCGTGAACGTGCCCAGCCCGCGTGAGCGTGTCAAAACCGCACTCCGCCACGAACTACCGGACCGGGTACCCGTCGATTTCCTGGCGACCCCCGAAATCTGGAAGAAGCTTGCAGACTATTGGGCACCGGACCTCCCCGCTGTCAGCCAGTCAGATTATTTCGACCCCACCTGGGAAGCCGTGCTCCGTCGGCTGGAGGTCGATTGTCGCGTCATCTCCTATGACCAGTTCTGCGACCCGCCGGAAACGATCCTGGCAAGTGGCGCGACGGTGACGTGGTGGGATGCCTTCAGCCGGTCCACGCCGAACCGAATGTGGCGGCAGGTCACGCCCAGCGGGGACGTCTACGACATCTGGGGGCACCACATTCGCGTGGTGGAAAACACCACCGGGGCCTATGAGGAATACGTCGATACACCCCTGGGCAACATCCAGTCCCTGAATGACCTCAAAGGATACGCCTGGCCGCAGCCGGACTGGTGGGACTTCAGCCCCCTGCCCCATGTGCTCACCCAATTGGATGCCCACGAGCCGTATCACGTGCGCTTCCGTATCGGCTCTGTTTTTGAGACAGCCTGGCAGCTTCGGGGGATGCAGGCATTTCTGATGGATATGGCGATTGACCCTGAGATCCCCTTGTATATTCTGGATCGACTGACCGAGGTCTTCGTCGAAAACACGCGGCGAGTGCTGGAACTGGCGGGTGATCGTCTGGACATGGTCTATTTCTATGACGACGTCGCCACCCAAAAAGGGCTGCTCATGTCCCGCGACATGTGGGAGCGCTTCATCAAATCGCGGCACCGGCAGTTGATCGAAGTCGCGGAGGCATTTCATATTCCGGTGATGTATCACTGCGATGGGGCCATTGCCCGCCTGATTCCTGATCTGTTGGACATGGGCATCACCGTGCTGAACCCGATCCAGGTGAGCGCCAGCGGGATGGAACCCCATGCGCTCAAAGCTGCTTTCGGCGATCGACTCACATTTCACGGAGGAATCGACATTATCGAAACGCTCCCGAAGGGGACACCTGAAGGCGTGCGAGACGAAGTTTGCAGTCGGGTTAAGATTCTGGGCCAGAATGGTGGTTATATCATGTCGAGTGCTCACCACATCCAGGCCGACACCCCGCTTGAGAACGTCCTGGCGATGTATGACGTGTCCCTTCGAATCTGCGAGCAGAACCAATCGGCATCAGTTGAGGAGCATATAGT
>JAIOHO010001171.1 GCA_019912905.1 Anaerolineae bacterium | reverse complement strand
CTGCGGGACGTTTACCTGCGCTTCGAACTGGAGATGCCCGATTGGATGCGCACGTTTCATCGTGAAGAACTCTACGCGCGAGCCTACCGCAGTTACCAGCCCGCACCGTATGAGGGCCGCATCCACCTGTTCCGTGCGACCGACCGGCCTGACGGCGATGATTTTGACGAGGCCCTGGGATGGGGCGACATCGCTGGGCAGGGGGTCGAAATTCTGCATTCGCCGGGTGCGCATGGCTTCATGGTGCGCGACCCGCACGCACCCGTCCTGGCGGCGCAACTGCGGACCTCGCTCGACAAGGCCGCGTCCAAACAACAATCCTGATACCGTGATACACTGCACCGGGGCCAAAAGGTGTCCCGGTTGGCTGCTGCCTGGGTAATGCATAACCCTGAAAGGTACAACTCCATGTTTTCTCGATGGCGTGAAATCGCGGCGCTGTTCATGCTGGCCGGTGTCTCCGGCACCGCCGCTGTGATCCTCATTCATTTCTGGCGCAGGCAGGCGTTGGCACGCTGGCGCCAACTGGCGGGCGTCCTGCTGATTGCCGGGCTGGTGGCTGCGGTCGGGGTCATGGCCTGGGTCGCACGCGAACAGGCCCGCATCTGGCTGCACCCGGCGCGCAGTGCCGTGACGACCACGCCGGACGCGGTTGGCCTGAATGACTGGGAGTCCGTCGAATGGGAGTCTGCCGATGGCCTGCGGCTGGCGGGCTGGTTTATCCCGGCGGCGGATGGGCAGGGCGCGACCGTGATTGCGCTGCACGGCCTGAGCGCCAATCGCGCCGATATGCTGGCACGGGCAGCCATTCTGAACCGGCATGGTTATCACACGCTGCTGGTCGATCTGCGCAATCACGGCGAGAGTGGGGGAACGGTCACGACCCTGGGCTATCTTGAAGCCGAAGATGTGCGCCGTGCGGTCGAGTATCTGAATACCCGCAGGGACGTAGACCCGGATCGAATCGCTGTTCTGGGCCATTCCCTGGGGGCAGTGACGGCCCTGCGCGCAGCGGCCAACCTCCCGCAGATTCGCGCGGTGGTGGCCGAAAGTGCCTTTAACTTCCAGACCAGTTGGCAGGGGATCGTCGGGCTGATCAGTGCTGCGGCACCCTCTCCGCTGGTTCCCTGGTTCGTCGATCGGGAAGCAGGGGTCCCGGTCAGCGCGGTCGATGCCCTGGCCGATGTCCGCCAGATTGCCCCACGCCCGCTGCTGCTGGTGCATGGCGCGCTGGACCCGGTCATCGACATGGGCGAAAGCCAGCGCCTGTTTGAAGCCGCCAGCGAGCCGAAAGAATTGTGGATCATCGAGCAGGGCGGTCACAGCGATCTGGTTGAGACCGATCCTGCGGGCTATGAGGCGCATCTGAGCACTTTTCTGAATCGTTATCTTGGTTAATGTTTGCGATTTGTTAGTCAGTTAAGTTAGGCTTGCGTTAGGCCCGCCACATAGCATAAAGTTTATGAGATTTTGTGGGATACCCGGTGTCCCGTCAGGTTCCGAGGACAGTATGAACCCCAACAAACCCCTGGCAAGTTTATCTCTTGACCTGGATAACAAATGGTCGTATATGAAGACACACGGCGATCCCAACTGGGAGTCCTTCCCGACTTACCTGGAGATCGTCGTACCCCGTGTGCTGGAATTCCTGCGCGAACGTAACCTGAAAATCACCTTCTTTGTCGTCGGTCAGGACGCCGCTCTGGACAAGAATCACGCGGCTCTGCGGTCGCTGGCCGAGGCGGGTCACGAAATCGGCAATCATTCGTTCAATCACGAGCCGTGGCTGCACCTGTATTCCGAGGCCGACATCGAGGCCGAACTGCGCCAGGCTCAGGAGCATATCGAGCGAGTTACCGGGCACAAGCCCATCGGCTTTCGTGGACCGGGCTTCAGCCTGTCGCTCGGCACGCTCAAGGTGCTCAAGCGGCTGGGTTATCTCTACGACTGCTCGACCTTCCCGACCTACCTGGGGCCGCTGGCACGCATGTACTACTTCATGACGGCCAAACTCACCCCCGAAGAAAAGAAAGAACGCGCCAAGTTGTTCGGCACCTTAAGCGAGGGGATGCGCCCGAACAAGCCGTATCAGTGGCAGCTTGAAGGCGGCGATCTGGTCGAGATTCCGGTGACGACCATGCCGGTCCTCAAAGTGCCTATCCATGTCAGCTACGTGCTCTACCTG
>JAIOHO010001170.1 GCA_019912905.1 Anaerolineae bacterium | reverse complement strand
CGAAGAAGGCGTTGGCGTCGCTGAAGCCTTTGACCATCCCCGCCAGCCGGACCGAGGGTGCGCCGATGTCCAGCACGGCATCGAGGTTGCGCCCAAAGATGTCGAGGTAATCGCGGGCCATTTCGTCGCCGCCGGTGACTTCGCCCAGCAGCAGAAAATTCTGTTTGCCGATGGATTCGGTGTACTCGCGCATCGCGCCGCAGAAGTTGCGCGAGGCTTCGAACGACACATGTTTGACCGTGTCGATGCGGAATCCGTCGCAGTCGCTGAGGGCGATCCAGTATTGATAGACTTTGATGGCGGCGGACAGCGTGTCCGATTGGTTGAGATTCAGGTCCTTGAGGTCGAAAAAATCCCCGCGTCGGAATTCGTTGTCGGGGTGCCGGGGGTCTTCCCAGGGTTGCGGGTCCCACCTGCCGATCTGCCCGGCGCGCGTATACCAGTCGAGATTCTGAAACTCGGTCGGCCAGACTCCATCGTCCAGCGAGGTAATTTCCTGAATCGGGTCGCCAGTTTTCGAGCGCCAGCCGAAGGCCGGGTACGGCGGCTGGTAGCGGTAAGGCAGGGTCGTGCGGGCAGTTCCGGCATCATCGTAAAACCAGTTGTTGCCGCTGTGGTTGTAGATGATGTCCAGCAGCACATACAGGCCGCGCGCGTGGGCCGCGTCCACCAGATTGCGCAGATCCTGGCGCGTGCCGAAGCGTGGATCGACCTCCAGAAAATTCTGGATGCCGTAGCCGTGATAAGTTTCCAGATCAGGCCGCTGCCGCCAGACCGGTCCAACCCACAGCGCCGTCACGCCCAAGTCGTGGAGGTAATCGAGTTTGCTGGTGATCCCCTTCAGCGTGCCACCCTGAAACAGTGTCCCGGCGCGCATCCAGGCGGCTTTATCAGGCGCAGCGAATGAGGCCGGGTTCGTCCGGTCGAAGCGCGGGCGCTGGGTTTCCCCGGCATCGCTGAAGCGGTCCGGCAGCAGGAAGTACAGCACCTGATCGCGCCAGTCCGCCGGGCTGGGGTGGACGGGACCGCGCGGCTGCAAATCCGTCGAGAGGAGTTCCTGTGGAGCGGTGCGTTCAACGGCCATTGTTCTACCCTCCCATATCCCGACTATGGTAACGCTATTTGTAATCTGATAGCCGTGTGAAATTGATGAGAGATTCCTGCTTCCCCAGCAGCACGCTCCGGCATTCCGTCCCACCAAAATACGCCCAGTAATCCAGCGGTGCCCCTGGCTATGCTTTCTGGATGAGATTGGCCTGAATGTAATCGAAATTGATGTCCATCCCCAGGCCGGGCGCGTCGGAAACGTGGACATTACCTTCGTCGTCCATCGGGTCCACGATCTGGTTGAGCCACGGCTGGGGTGTTTCGTAGTCGATGAAGGGATGCAGCAGGCCGCGTTCGTGATATTCGCCGCGAATGCCCATCGCGCACAGCACATGCAGGTTAGCCATGTCCGGTCCGTGCGATTCGACCTGCATGTTAAATGATTCGGCCAGATGGACGATCTTCATCATGGGGGTGATGCCGCCCACGTCGCGCACGCCCGCGCGGGTCATGTCGCAGGCATGATGCACGATCCACTCGGCGCGGCTGTACATCTTGCCTTCGACCGTTTCCGGCCCGACAATCGCCAGGTCCAGTTGATCCGCCAGCCAGATGTAGGATGACATGCTGTGCTCGTCCATCGGCTCTTCCATCCAGTAGAAGCCGAGTTTTTCCAGTTCGCGGCCCAGGTACAATGCCTGATGGCGGGAGTAATAGTGATAGGGGTCGATCATCAGCGCCATGTCCGGGCCGACGGCCTCGCGCACCGCGGCGCAGGCGGCGACGTCTCGCTTGGGATCGGCGGAGTAGGGCGGCTGCCAGGTGTGCAGCTTGAAGGCCGTGTAGCCCCGTGCTTTACATTGCAGTGCAAATTCGGCATAGGCTTCCGGTGTGTTCAGCCCGCCCACCAGATCGTCGCCGCACATGGTACTGGCATAGGCGGGGACTTTGGTGCGGGTCGCGCCCAGCAGCTTGTAGACCGGCTGGTTGAGCGCGCGCCCGACCAGATCCCATAGGGCCACATCGACGGCAGCCAGCACCTTATCCGACAGGCGGTCGAGCGCCAGCCGCTGGCGTTCCTTGAGCATGTGCCAGATCTTTTCGTGGAAAAACGGGTCTTCGCCCATCAGCAGCGGCTTGACCATGCTTTCGACGATCTGGGCATTGGCCCCGAAGCAGAAACCGGCGACGCCCTCGTCGGTGCGGATGGTCAGCAGCGTCTGCTGGGCATCGTGCGCCGGGCCGGGATGACCGTGCCCATCCGAATCGCGCACGGTGTTAGATAGGTAATGAAACGTCTGTACCTGGACATCGACGATTTTCAAAACAATCTCTCCTTTGGTGATAAATTCAGCAAAGTGCTGCTTAAGCTGACCACTTATCCTGAAACTAAATCATTAAGGCAGCCTCCGGGGTTGTCGATAAAAAACTGCCGGAAAGCTGCCGTATCGATACCGTAAAGTTCCTCAAAGGAATAATTCCTGTGTCGTCCGGCATTTTGAGAACTCTCAGGTGTATGAACAAGTTCCTCACCCCCCGGTTCGCTCAACTCTATCCATATAGAATCTGTCTGTTCGATGCTGAAACACAGCATAGGTTCTTCCAATGTGAGGTTATCTCGCAGATCAAAGTTATAGTTAAGTCGCACACCGGCAGCTTTATTACTAACATTTAGCCAGAGGTCCGAGTCGGTCGATAAACCAGAAATATAAATTCCCGGTAGAATGTCCATATTTGACAAGACATAAGGAAGACTCACCCTGTCTGGCGTTGGCACTAGCCACTCGTCAGGTGCATTAACTTCTATCCGCATAGACCGCAGATGGCCGTCCTCGATTAGAAAAGATATGCCAAAGCTATAAATAGTCCTTACCTCGGTATCCCAGAGATCCAAACCAAAAGGTTCGCCTACACGCAGATACTTTTCCAGCGTCATAGGTAATCCCGATTCTTCCCAATCTCTATCGAAACCGGTTTCTTGAAGAAATGCGACGATTTCATCTATGGTTGTTTCACCAGGTCGGAATCCCCACCAGCACGGGAGGACACAATCCTCATTGGTCTGCATCAGTTCCCGAAAGACTGGCAGCAGATCCAGGTCAAGATCGCGGTTCGGATAGAAGGGGGTTACCACAGGTGTCGGGGTCACGCCCTGAGCCAGCAAAACGGGAACGACTGACGCGCCTGAAACGAGCGTGAAAGCCACAAGCACCGCTAGGATTCCGAGGGCATAATAGAAAAGGGTTCTCAAATGTCTCATTCCGGCTTTGGACGCTGCTCATCGACTGACCATAAATAGCGAGGGCGATAGCCGAACGCGGCCCCTGCTTTGCGGGTTGAAATCAACCGACTGCTGCTCAGGTCGCCCTGGACGGCAATCTGATCGCCAAAAAAGCGTCCGAGCAGAGCGTCCGGCGTTTCGTCCAGCACCGGAAACCCGACGATATTGTAGGGACCCGAATCAACCTCGCGGATCTCCACCGCCTGACGGCAGGCCGCCGCCGCGTCGCGGGCATCGGTGCGCATCCACAACTGACTGATCCCACGCGCCGCGTCCTCCCGGACCTCCTCGACTTCGCGGGCCAGAATATCCGGCGAGCGCACCCCCGTAAAGCGGAACGACAGGATCGTCAGGCCGTGGTTAGCGACGAAATAATCGGCCATCTGTTCCCCGGCCATCTTCGACAGGGCATAGACGTTGATCGGGCGCAGGGGATGCGCTTCATCCAGCGGCACGTAGGCCGGTGGTTTCTGATGCAGGCCGTAGATCTGCCCGCTGGAGGCCGAGACGATGCGCCGGATACCCATATCGGCGCACGCCTGGAAGACATTAAACGTGCTCTGGACGTTCTCCGGGTAGGTGCGGATGTCCGGCACTTTGCCCGCATCGGCCCATGCGCCCATGTGGATGACGGCTTCGGCTTTGGCGGCGGCGACCGCCTGATACGTTTCTCCGGCGTCCCGGAGATCAACGCGCAGGAACGGGCTGAGGCGCTCAAGGGGCGGGAACAGATCGACTCCCAGCACCTCGTGCCCGGCTTCGACCAGGTCCCTGACGATATAATGACCGATCTGTCCGCTGCTGCCTGTGACGAGGATGTTCAACCTCAATCGCCTTGTCTGTGTTTGGGTGTGCAGGACTACTTTAGCGCAGGACTGCGCGGACCACCACTGATTTCCCTGGCGGTCAACTTCAGGCATAATGAAATACTGCCGTAGGAATGGTACAGAGGAAGCTCGATGAATCGAAAACTGGTGATGACCTTTGCTTGGGTCCTGCTGGCTGCTGCGGTCTGGCCCGCGCGCGCAGCCGATCAGGTGCTGCCCCCCAGCGCGTGGTATGGGGTGGTCTGGAACGCGGCCAGCGATACGCTGCATTGGATCAATGCCGGCGGCGAACAGGCGTCGATGGCGCGCCCCAAACTGCCCGGCGAAACTGCCGATTCGCATCCGGCGGTCCAATTTTCCCGCAGTGGGCGCTATCTTCTGGTCACGGCGGCGCTGGAAACGCAGCTGCGTGGACTGGGCATTTATGACCTGCAAACCGGCCAGCTTGTCCAACTGCATCAGGCCGCACCAGGCGAGGAGATCAACCTGGGGCGGGTCCATACCTCCAGCCTGGATTCGCAGCGCATGGCAGTGGGCATGGCGCATACGGACCCGGCCACCCCCTCCTGGCGCGTGCTGGTGTTCGATCTGCCGACCGGGAACGCCATTCAGCAGATCACCAGCGCCGAACTCAACCTGAGCGGGCTGGCGGCCTATCGCATGCCGGTGGTCGCTTATTACGATGTGGATGAGGGACTGGGCCAGGAAATCGTTCATTTTCAACTGCTGCCGATTAACGCTGGATTGGGGCCAACAGTCGATACCTATGCCTGGAACATCGACAACGGCACCGTGACTCTCAGCCCCTACGATCACGTCGACGCGGATATTCAGTACCTGTCCGGCGAGATGGCGTTGGCGGACAACGATCCGAGCTATGACGCCCTGCAACCGCCGCCGCCGATGCTCGGCATCACCTACAATGCCATCGGGCGCGGCTATGGCGCGGATAACCTGACGACCGTCTGGGCGGACCCGACGCGCTATCTGTTCAGCCCGCACTGGGCCGCCGGGGGCCAGTGGCTGCTGTATTTTGCCCAGGGCGAACCGTATGCGGACAACTGGAATGTGGTCCAGGCCAACAGTAACCCGGCCCAGAATCAGATGATGCCGTTAGGACCGAATGTCAAAAGCGTGTGGGGAACCCCGGATGGCTACCTGGCGCTGACGGACGCGGGCAGTTTGCTCTTCATGAATCAGTTTGAGGTCGAGGCGTTCGCCGCCAATTTTGGGGTCTCCGTGTTTGAGAACCCCAGTGCGCAGGATGTCCGCGTCGTGTACGTCAGCGACAGCGGGGCCTTTGCGCTGACCAATCTGGTTGAGCCGGGTACGGTGATCGTACAGGGGCCGGGCGATGTCGCTGCGCCGCAGGTGACGTCCTGCCCTGGTGCGCCGAAGCCGAGGCTTGAAATTGGCCGGAGCGCGCGTGTGGCTTTTACCAGCGGCCAGCCGCTGCGGGTGCGCTCTGCGCCCGGTGGCAATGTCGTCACCCAGATCCCGGAGGGAACCGTCTTTGCGGTGCTGGCCGGGCCGGAATGCCAGGGCGGTTATGCCTGGTGGCAGATCCGCCTGGAAAGCGGGGTCGAAGGCTGGTCGGCGGAAGGCAGCGGCAATGGCTACTTTGTCGAGCCGTTTACCTCGGTGACGGGCGTGGGCGGACTGGCCGTGCCCATCTCGCCTACGCCGCCGCAGTTGATCGCCGCGCCGCCGACGGCGACGTCCACACCGGAATTGATGATTGCGGTGCTGCCGACCGCGACTTCTGGAGCCGTCATCGCCGCGCCGGTGGATGCCTGCAACCTGGCTCCGGCAGCACGCTTGCAGCCGCAGATGCAGGCCCGCACGAACACGCCCGGCGGGACGCTGGCAATGCGTTCCAATCCATCCGATGAACTCCCCAGTAATCAGGTGCCGGATGGCACGGTGGTCATCATTGTCGATTCGTCGCGCTGTCGCGAGGGGTATCGCATCTGGCCGGTGGCCGCTAATCTGAACGGGCAGGTGCTGGCCGGGTGGGTTTCGGAGGGCACGCAGCAGCAGTATTTTCTCGATCCGCTGCCCTGAGTGAGCCATGACCGGGGCTGTCCAACCGGATGGCCCTGGCGCTTACTTCAAGCGGAAAGCGAAACGGTCCCCGCGATAGAGGTGCTCGGAGTATTCGCAGGGGACAAGGTCGGCGGTGAACGACAGACGCTTTTCCAGCATCGTTGGCGAACCGACCGGGATATTGAGCAGCTGCGAGACATAACCGTCGGAGGGGATAGACTCGAAAGTGACGTCCTTGCTGGCTGCCTCGATCTGATAGTGGGCTGCCATCAGGTCGCGCAGCGATTGGCTGAGGTCGCTCTGTTCGAGTCCGGGTGCCAGTTTCTGGGGTACGTAGATATGCTCGATGATCATCGGGGTATGGTCGATCAGACGCAGTCGATGCACGTGGGTCACAAGGTCCTCGGGCCTAAGGCCGAGATACTGCGCCACCTGTTCGGCGGCCT
>JAIOHO010001169.1 GCA_019912905.1 Anaerolineae bacterium | reverse complement strand
GTTCTGGCTCAAGAGTTACCCCAACCTGGCTGCTCGCACCCGCAGCAGCATTGTGGCGACCTTCACCAGTATCGCGTCCATTCTCCTGAATGATGTGGTCTGGGAGCTGTTTTCGACCGACATCAATATCGTGCCGGAAGTCACCTACCGGAACCGAAAGATCATCGTGCTCGATGTTCCCATCCAGAGTTTTCTGGAAGTGGGGCGCGTGGCCCAGGGTATTTTCAAGTTTATGTTCCAGCGCGCGGTGCTGCGCCGGGACACCGACATCGACCCGCTGCCGGTGTTCCTGTGGGCGGACGAGGCACAGTATTTTGTCAACTCGTTCGATTACCACTACCAATCGGTGGCGCGGTCTTTCCGTGCCTGTACGGTGTATCTGACCCAGAACCGCAGTCTGTATGACGCGGCGTTCGGTGCAGGCGGCAAGGACAAGACCGACTCCCTGCTGGGCAATTTCCAGACCAAAATCTTCCATGCCAATTCCGACCCGGTGACGAACGAATATGCGGCCAACGTGATCGCCAAGGAATGGACGACCCGGACCAACTACGGCAGGAGCACCACCGACGATGGGCGCACGACCAGCAGCGGCGGCAGCGAGTCGCTGGAATACAAGGTGCAACCGGCGGAGTTCACCACACTGCGCAACGGCGGCAGTGACAACCAGCGCCTGGTCGATGCCATTGTGTTTCAAGGGGCGCGGCGCTGGCGCAGCACCGGGGAACCCTATTTACGCACCAGCTTTGAGCAGCAAAAACGCAAAGAGAAAGGGTGATTTTCTATGGCACAAGCACCGATGGCAGGGCTGACATCAACCGACACCGACGCGCAAACCCAATTTGTGATGGAAGCCCTGGGCGCGGGCGCGGTCGTGGAGCGCGGGCAGGCCATGGTCACCGTGATCCAGATCATCCTGAACTGGTTTGTCACTTCCCTGGAAGCTCTGCTGCGCTATAACTTTGGCGAGCGGTATTACACCTGGGGCCGGATCGTTATGGCCTGGCTGGCCTTGCGGGTATATATTTTTGCGTCCGGTTTCCTCTTCAGCGCGATCAACAACGCCAACAGCCAAATGCAGGATTTCAGCCGTCCCCAGCCCCTGGAGGTCGATACCGGCCTGATCGAGCTGTATACGCTGGTGTTTGTGGTGGTGGCCCTGGTGCATCGCGGATGGATCATGAAGCGTAATTTTGAAGGCAGGCAATGGCACTCCTACAGCATCGGCACGTCATGGATCGAAGCCCTCCAGCCCTTGGATTTTCTTGAAGGCAAAACCTTCACCCTCCCGCGACTGGGCGAAGTGACCCTGACGCCGGGGCATTGGTTTTACTTCCGGCTGTTTGAACCCCTTTTTGTCGTGGGCATCGCCTTATTCGGCTTGCAGCTCAGCCTGAACCCGGTGTTTTTTGTCTGGCTGGCCGTGGCCGGTTTCGCCATGCTAGCCAAAAATAACGCGATCTATTTTTATCATCGCAGCCAGCTCCTTGATCTTATTGACGCGAGAATCGAAGGTGAATTCCTCCAGGAAGCCGCCGCCCCGAAAAGCCGCCCCAGCGCCAAACCCAGCGGACTGCCGGGCATTGCCCGGCCCGTGGGCAATCGCTTTGTCGCGGCGCAGTCCGTCGCCAGCAATAATATGCAAGACACGGTAGCACAGATACTTGGCGGCATTGCGAGCGCCTCCCCAGCGCGCGTGCCGCGCCAAAGCGCACCGGCGCAGGATATTGCCGATACCGTTGCAGACATTTTGAATCCTGCTTCCGGCGAAGGGGACACACAGCAAAAGCGCGCGGAGTAACGCGCGCTTTGCTGACCCTATCGCACCTGGAAACAGGTGCGGCTATGTTTTCTAGCGATGACGGTCAATTAGAAACATCACGTTCATTCACCACCGGCAATTGCAGACAGGCATCCACCAGGTCGAAATCCCCCTGCCACAGCCATTCACCGGAGTCCAATTTCCAAAACGGTAAGCCCTCGTGAACCACATCGGTTTGAGCGACCAAAATCAACGGCATTTCACCCGGTAAATCTTGTCTTACTGGCTCAGGAAGAATACTTGAATACCAGAATGCTGTCTGCACTATACACGAGGTCACTTCCTGCTCAGGAGGTTCGGGCGCAGCCGTTTCACCGGCCTCTACAGGCGGAACAATTTCAATGGGGTTGGTGCTCTCATAATTCATGGGCAATGACAGACATTCCTGCTGAATAGTTATCGCGTCTGAGCCAATCCATCCCCCGTTGCCGAGTTGCCAATAGCTTTGGGTTCCCAGTCCCCAGGGGGACTGACTTACTAACCGCACTGTTTCTCCCTGAGACACCTGTCCTACGACCGGCGCATCCGGAGCCACCCAGCCAATCACATCCGCCGCTCCGCTGATAAAAGCATCGCACCCTGCTTCCGCACTGTGGTCATTTCCTTGTCCTTCTTCTGCCACCGGCACTACGTCCCCAGGGAGACACCCCAAAGTCGGATTATCGTCGATGCCCTGCGCCCCTATGCCCCCCACGTTTTCGGTAATGTGACCTGTCGCTACTTCAAGCACATCAATCCGCTTCGGTGCATCATTTTTCTCAAAATCTGTAGATACCACATAGGCAATGTGCGTGCCATCCGGCGACCAGGCTATCCGTCCCTCCTGTTCACGGGTATTCGTGACCTTCCGGGCCGGTGCGCCTTCCGGCCATACAACAACATCCCAGCTTGTAATTTGTGACATACTGTTACGCTCAACGGAGATATACGCCATATCCATGCCAGCTGGCGACATCTGAAATTCGGTTTCATCATCCACATTGACCGTCGCCGCGATTACTGCCCCATCACCCCGCATGCTGTAGATGTCGTGTGTACCATTCGCGCTATCATCCGAAAGGAAAAAGAGGGATTGGCCGTCAAATGACCACTGCGGTTGGGTATCACTGTAAAACGTCCGATCAGGGGCCAGCCTGGTCATCTCCGACCCATCCGCATTCATGATGAAAATGGCCTCCGGCGCGTCTTCGCGCCGTGAAGAAAAAACAATCCTGTCGCCATCGGGGTGCCACTGTGCATCGAGATTGACAAATCCATCGGTAAGCTTCCGCGCGGTCATGGGATCGTCATTCACATTGACCACATAAATATCAACAATATCTCTTCGATCTAACCCGGAAAACACCAACCATTGTCCATCCGATGACCAGGCATGCCAGCCATTGACCGCGCCTGCATTGGTGACTTGCCGGACTTTTCCCGTCACAACATCCATCACCGTCACGGAAAAATGATCATACTGACGCAGAAAGGCGATATGCCGCCCATCCGGCGACCAGAGCGGCTGTGCATTGACCATTTCTGAAGCATAGGTGATACGCTGTACATCCGAACCATCCGGGTTTGCGAGATAAATTTGCCGTGTACCGGAGCGATTGCTGTCGAAGGCAATTTTCAGCGTACCGCCCCCTTCGCAGGCGAATGATTCGGCATCTCCTGCCCCTGCCGCAGGCGGCACGGGCGTTGGATTGAGCGCAGGGGAAGCGTCGATGGCTCCCGGCGTGAGTAATGTCTCCCCAAAGGTAGGAGTGTGGGTGACCGTCGGCGTGGGCGAAGGTGTCGGAGATGCCAGGATAACCCTTGCCAGGGGTGTTGGCTCTACGATAACGAGCAGCTCCGTGAGAAGTGCCGTCAGATCGGCTTCCTGCGTCGGTTGTGCGATAGCGATGATGGAAAGTGGAATGGTAGAGGTAAAACGGTGTTCCCCTTGATTGTTCCACAACCATTTGTCATCCAGCGCAAGCACCAGACGGCCATTTACGTCGGTCTGGCAGTGGAGCAACAATCGTCCTGCGAAGTCTGCGGTAAAGAAGAACTGTCCGTTGGTAAAACACAGGACACGGCCATTCAGTCTGGAGCGAAGGCTAAGCGTGCGATCAATCGCACTGCTCCCTCCCAGCGCGTTCTCTGCACGCACTCCCTCTACTGCATCAAGTACCACCTCGGACACGGACGCGAATTCAAAGACTACCTCGGTCTCCGGTTCGCCCTGGAGTACCAGCAAGGTGTTGGCAGGCAGCGTCCCTTCGAAACGTACCTCCTGTGCCAGGGCGACCCCACTGACCAACACTAACAACAGTATCCCTGCGCCAAGCCACCGCCTGGGACGGATCATTCTGGTTTGCCTTTCTGGGAAATACAAAGGACAGAGCCAGAGTATAACAAATGTCCGCTTTTTCTTTTACCCGTTCCGATTCCCTGGGCATCACAACCTGGCCTCAATTGAGGCCACTTGGACCCTGGCGAAAGGCAGTTCCAAGCTTTGGGCTTCTGCGGTATCGTCGAAGGGCCTCCCTTTGGGGTTTTCATGACTACGAGCCTGCCCGGTGCCGCCGTCCCGTCAAGGGCCTGCCCGCACCAAGAAACCGGGTTGCCCCTTGACCTGACGGCTGTAGCGACCGGCCCAAAAGTCTCTCCGTTGAAAACCCGCAAAAAAGGAGAGACCCATGACGAACAAACCTACGCCGCAAACCCAGCGCATCGCCGAACTCAATGACCTGTGCCGCAAAGCTCGGGGCATCGGAGACCAGTGGCTCATCACGCCAGGTATCAGTGCTCTACCGCAGACGGAACAGGCGGTGATCTGTGAAAGGGTTATGTGTTTCGCCGACTTCACGCCGGACAATAACCCCTACGGCGAGCGCGACTTCGGGGCCTTCACGCACAACGGCCAGAAAATCTTCTGGAAGATCGACTGCTACGCCCCGGACATGTGCCACGGCAGCGAAGACCCCGCCGACCCGAAGCAGACCGTCCGGGTGCTCACCATCATGCTCGCCAGCGAATACTGAACACGACTCACCGCCCCGGCCCTCCACCGGGGCGGTTTTTTTCGCCATCGCCGCCGCCGCCGGTATAATCCTCCATGACCAAGGACTATATTTCCGCGAGCGAGATCAACGAGTACTTATAAGTAAAATCACATTTCCAGGGAAAATGTTCATGGAAGAAATGACGTATGCAGAAGGGTTTCAAAGCAT
>JAIOHO010001168.1 GCA_019912905.1 Anaerolineae bacterium | reverse complement strand
AGGCCGTCCAGCGCCTGCTCACGGATGGCCGCCTGGATGCCCAGATGCACCCTTTCGACGGGCTTCCGGCAGTCCGGGGGGTGGACGGGGTCGTTCAAAAAGCGGACCTCGAAATTCAGCGCGACAGCATCGAAGATCGCTTGAACGAAGCGATGGATGGCTGGGGAACCGACGAAGACGCCATCATGTCGATCACGGCCCGCGCGACTCCCGCGGAAAAGCTGGCGGTTCTCAATAACCCGCGCCTCGTCAGTCGTCTGGCTGGCGAATTGAACCAGGGCGAGATGCTGCAAGTGCTGACGAACCTGAACGCGCCGCTGGCAAAGCGCCTGAACGTGGCGATGGACGGCTGGGGAACGGACGAGTCGGCCATCATGTCGATCACGGCAGGGGCCAGCGCCGCTGAGAAGCAGGCGGTCCTGAACGACAAGCCGTTGGTGAGCCGGTTGGCCGGTGAACTGAGCCAGGCTGACATGCTGCAAGTGCTGGCAAACCTGAACGCGCCGCTGGCCCAGCGCTTGAACGTGGCGATGGACGGCTGGGGGACTGACGAAGCCACCATCATGTCGCTGACTGCCGCCGCCAGTGCTGCTGAGAAACAGGCCATCCTGAACGACAAAGCCATGGTCAGCCGGTTGGCCGGTGAACTGAGCCAGGGCGAGATGCTGCAAGTGCTGGAAAACCTCGACGCACCGCTGGAACTGCGCCTCAACACCGCCATGGATGGCTGGGGAACCGACGAGGAAGCCATCTACAAGATTACCAAGAATGCGACCGAGGCTCAGAAGCGGGCGATCGGCGACAACACCACCCTGATGATGCGCCTGATCGACGAGCTGACCGAGGATGAAATGCAGCGCGTCGTGAAGAATCTGGGCTTGCAGGGCGCGGCAGTATTTACCAACGCCACCGATACCGGCAATGAGTACACCTCGCTCGCGGTGATGTTCAAGGACGGCCTGACGATTTCCAAAGATGTCCAGTTCATCGAAGAAGGCACCTTTGGAGCCAATGGCTTTGACAACCTGAAGGCGCGTTTGATTGGCGCGGTCACCAGCTACCTGAGCGGCAAGTACAAAGTCAGGGTTTCATCTCCCACGGGCGGGCCAAAAGATGGCGACGGCGATTATCCGATCACAGTGCGGGTCAACGACCAGCCGTCCGCCGATTATCCCATGCGGATGCACGGCGGCGAGCATGGCCGCAGTGGAGTCACTGAAGACGGCGGCGATATTTACGAACTGGGTCAGGCCAGCGAAGCCAGCGTGCCGGATATTGTGCTGGCGCATGAATCGGCGCACATGATGCTCGGCGCATCAGACGAATATGCGAACGCCAGCGTACCGGGCCGTGTCATCAGCAATGATCACAGCCTGATGGGAAATTTTTACACCCAGGGCATTGCCGCAGCCGAGATCAAAGCGCGCCACTTCGAATTTCTGGTCAAGATCGTCAACGGCTGGTTCCCGGATCGCACGGTCTCGATTGAAAAATAGCTGCAAGGCCATCTCATGAAGGGGCGAACCACTTCCAGGCTGGGGGCGATGGTGCTGGTTTTGTCGCTCATGACGGCCTGCCATCAGATTAGCTATCAGGAGCAGCAGCCCATGCAAGACCTTTTGAATGCCTATTTATCCAGACAGATTCCTGCTGCCGATCTGACGATCACCTACCACATCGGCGACGACTTCAGCGGCGAAACCTACCTCGAACTGCGCGGGGATGGCGTCTACGAGTTGTGGTCGACGGCCACCGCGGGCCGCCAGCGCCGCAGTTACAGCGGCCAGACCGACCAGGCCGCCGTGGAAAATCTGGCACGCAGTATGATCGAGCAGCGACTGTGGGAAGTCCAGCATGTCCGCTCCAAGCCGGGCGAGGATGATCCCCTGGTCAGCATCCAGGTCGCCACGCCCGCGAATCGCGCCGAAGTGCTGCTGTGGATTTCGGAAGTCCGGCAGGTGGCGGCGTTTGCAGCCGTTCAAGCGGAGCTGCTGGATTTGATTCACAGCCTGTCGAATCACGAGATCCTCGAAGGCGGGCGCTAGCCATGCCGCCGAGGGCAGCGGATATTCTCGACCAGCTTGCCGATTTACAGGGCCTGACTGCTGCCGCGGATCTTGACTCGGTGATCGCCCACCTGCACCAGCCGCTCGAACATTACGCCGAACTGGAACTGCGTTCGGATGGCAGGCGCATCGACCTGATTACCCTGAGCGACCAGCCAGAGGTCCCGGCCCACTTTCTCGATCTGGTGCAAACGCGCGGGGCACTGCCGCCGGAGGCCGCCGCTGCTGCCGTCGATCTGCTGCGCTTTGGAGCAGGCAAGGTGGTCGGCATGAAACTGCCCCTGGCCGGACCGCTGGCGGGCGGGGAGGTCTATCTGCGCGGGGCGATCCCGCTGGCGGAGGCTGCTTATTTCCTGCGCAAGAATCAGGTTGAACCGGAGACGCTGGACTGCCTGATGCAGATCGCGGCCAGTTTCGGCAAAAATCACACGCACATGCTGGCTGCCGACGTCGCTTCTGTGCCCGGCTATACCGTCTTTTTTACGACCTACCTGACGCCTGAAAGCGAAGGTCGGGATTGGGAAATGGTGGGGCACGCGCTGGAAGCGATCGGCATCCAGGCGGAGACCATCGCCTCGCTGGAACCACTGCATGCCCTGCTCGGCGCGAATCGCCCGGCGACCCTGTTTTTCTCATGGGCCATAGCCGATGGCGTGGGCCGGAAGATCGCCAAGATGGATTATACGGGCGTGCGCGTCGGATTGGTCGCCGAACTGATGCACCTGGTGGGAGCCGACGAAAGCCTGCCGATTACCTGGGGGCGGCTGCTCCACATGAACCGGGCGAACTACGCGGGCCTCATCGTCGATGCACAGGGTCTGGCAGGCGCACGCGCCTATTTCACGCGGCGCTTGCAAATCCTCGACGAAGGAAGCGCGTAAATCCACGGATTCACGAAATGAATGAGCCGGGCGGAATCCGGATCAGGGGCGAGGCGATCTGCCTGGGAGATCTCAGGTATGGTCCTGCCGCTATGAGGGAATCGGAGCGCTCCGGCTTTAGCCTTTCTCCCCTGAATTCGGGGAGAAGGGTGGGGATGAGGGGGTCATTCCCTGCGCTGGAGTCAGCTTAAAGTCTGAGGATCAAAGGCATCGCGCAGGCCGTCACCGAGGAAGGAGACGGTGAGCACGACCAGCATGAGGGTGAAGCTGGGCACAAACACCTGGAATGCGCCGACCTCCAGGAAGGGGATGGCATCGGTAATCATCTTACCCATGCTGGGGTCCGGCGGCTGAATCCCAAGCCCCAGCAGACTCAACACGGCTTCGTTGACGACCACGCTGGAGATGTCCAGGGTGCTGCTGACAATCACCAGGCCCATGACGTTGGGGAGGATGTGGCTGGTGATTATGTGCCAGTGACTGGCCCCCAGGGACCGGGCGGCCAATACAAAATCCTGCTCACGCAGCACGAGGGTCTGGCTGCGAATGAAGCGGGCCATCAGCGGCCAGCTCACCAGGCTGAGCGACCCCGCTACCAGCAGCAGGCGACCGATGCCGCCGAACCGTTCGGTCACCGGGGTCCCGAACGTCGCCGCCACCAGAATGGCGAGCAGCAGGCCCGGAAAGGCAAACAGCATATCGGCCAGGCGGGTCACCAGCACGTCGAGGAGTCCGCCGAAATAACCGGCCAGCAGGCCCATCGACACGCCGAGCACGATGTTGAGTGCTTCGACATAGAACGCGACGATGAGCGACACCCGCAGCCCCCGGAGCAGCCGCGCCAGCGTGTCCCGGCCCAGATTATCCGCGCCCAGCCAGTGATCGGCGGATGGCAGGGCATTGATGGCGGCATAATCCGGCAGGTTCGGGTCCCGGCCATAG
>JAIOHO010001167.1 GCA_019912905.1 Anaerolineae bacterium | reverse complement strand
AGAATTCTGAAATTTCTGCATGGTCACGTTCGCAGTATCAACGAAATTGCCGCTGCACTGGATATGCCTCCCACCACGGTCGCCATGCATATTGGGGTGCTCGAAGAGTCCGGACTCGTGCGGTCGGAACTTCAACCTGCTAACCGGGGACGACAAAAGATGTGTGCGCGGATCCACGCCGATCGTCTGGTGGTGATCCTGCCGCTGAACAAGCCCGGCGCGAAAGAACCAATCGAAGTGTCGATGCCGATTGGTGCTTTTACGGATTGTCGAGTCGCCCCCACCTGCGGCCTGGCCGCTAAGGATCGGGTAATCGGCGAGGTCGATAACCCGACGATGTTTTATCACCCGGACCGCTTGAATGCGCAGTTGATCTGGCTGAAAGAGGGTTATCTCGAGTACCGCTTCCCGAACAGCGTCCACAAGGGCCTCATCCCGGACAGCTTGCAGTTCAGTATGGAGATCTGTTCGGAAGCACCGACGCATGCGGATGACTGGCCGTCCGACATTACGCTGTGGGTCAATGGGGTCGAAATTGGCACCTGGACCAGTCCATCCGATTTTGGCGTCATTCGCGGCACCCTCACGCCGGGATGGTGGAGTGATTGGAGTTCCCAATACGGCCTGCTCAAGATCTGGCGCATCACCCGGACCGGCAGCTTCATCGACGGCAACCATATTTCAGATGTGATTCTGGACGATCTGAATCTGACCCAGAGCGATTTCATTTCGATGCGGATAGGCATTAAAGAGAACGCGACTTATACCGGTGGCCTCAATCTTTTTGGACATGGTTTTGGAAATTATCCGCAGGACATTTTGATGCGACTTTACTATGCCGAAAGCCCCAATCAGGATCAGGAAACATGGAATAAGGATGCTGGTGACGCCGAGATCCGTGCGGTCACTGGAGAAACTCGTGTAGATGATCAGGGGGCAACCCTTTCGACAGGTCGTAAGACGGTATAAGAAGGAAGGTGGAAATGGAACAAAGTACAAGTCTTGCAGTTGAAAAAGGCTCGTTTCCGCTAGGGAAAGACAGGCGGGAGACACTGGTGGGGTATGCGTTCGTCTTACCCTTTCTGATCCTTTTCGTGATCTTCACCTTATATCCCATCGTGCAGGGCTTCTGGATCTCACTGCATAACTGGGAGCTGGTGGGCACCAACATTCAGTTTATCGGCTTTAGCAATTACCAGCGGCTGCTCGGCGACAAATTATTCTGGAGTTCGCTGGAACATACCGTCGTTTTTGTCATCCTCTCCGGGCCGGTGCTGGTCATTGTTGGGCTGCTGTTTGCGCTGATGCTCAACCGCAAGATTCGCGGGATGGGGATTTTCCGCACCCTGTTTTACATGCCCAATATCCTGTCTGTCGCGGTGGTTGGCCTGATTTTCGCACGGGTCTTCGCCTCCGATCAGCGCGGCCTGATTAATGCCATCCTGATTCCCCTGGGAATTGACCCGATCCAATGGACGCTCGATACCACGCTGGCGATGCCGGTGATTGCCCTGACGACGCTGTGGTGGACCGTCGGCTTTAACACTCTGGTCTTCCTGGCGGGCCTCCAGGGTATCGACGAAACCCTGTACGACGCGGCCAAAGTGGACGGTGCCAATAACTGGCAGATTTTCCGCCACATCACCATTCCCAGCCTGCGCAGACCGATGACCTTTGTCAGTGTGCTTCAGGTGATTGGCTCCTTCCAGGTGTTCGGGCAGGTTGATGTGATCACCCAGGGTGGGCCTTCGGGCGCGACCCGCACGATCGTGTATTACATCTACGAACGCTCCTTCGACTACTGGCAGCTGGGTTATGGCTCTGCCATGGCATTTGTGCTGTTTATCCTGCTGTTCGTTCTCTCGATCATTCAACTCCGCGTACAGGAGAGAGACGCATGACCACCCAGATCAAAGTTCAGTCTGGCACCATGGCTCTGGAACAAAAAACGTTCTTTCAGAAGTATGGCAAGTTGTTGTATATGCTTGCGCTCACCCTGTTTACGCTGTTCTGGATGCTGCCCATAATCTGGACCCTGAGCACCTCTTTCCGGCCTGAGATCTTCATCCAGGCGAATCTTGCCAAATTTATTCCGCAGCCGTTCACGACCGAGAACTGGGAATATGTCATGCGGTCCAGCAAGATTCCACGCTGGTTGTTCAACAGCGCGTTCGTGGCCGTGACTCACACCATCCTCCAACTGATCGTCTGTGCCGCCGCCGCTTATGGTTTCGCCCGCGTGCCCTTCAAAGGGCGGCGCTATATCTATCCGATCGTTCTGGCCGGACTGATGGTGCCCGGACAGGCGACCTTTATCCCGATCTACCTGATGTTTTCCGATCTGGGCCTGCTCAATACCTATACTGCCCTGATCTTACCCGGCATCGCTTCCCCGTTTGCGATCTTCCTGCTCACACAGTTCTTTAAGGAGATCCCGATCGAGTTTGAGGAAGCGGCTTATATGGACGGCGCGACGCGGTGGACCGCGTTCAGGAGGATCATCCTGCCGCTGTCCCTGCCCGCCCTCACCACGCTGGCGATTTTTACCTTCCTCGGCAACTGGAATAATTACCTGTGGCCGCTGGTGGTCGCCACTAAGGACGATGTCCGCACGATCACGATTGGTCTCAAGCTGGTGGCGTCTCAATGGGGTTATTCCGACAGCTACGGCAAGGTGATGGCGGCAGCCTGGGTCGGGGCCATGCCCATTGTCTTATTCTTCTTCGCGTTCCAACGTCGCATCCTGAGTGGTATTTCGATGGGAAGCGGCATCAAGTCGTAAGTGTTTAGATGAGGAGGTGTCCATCGCGTAGACTCGCTGCGTTTAAACCATATCGTCAATTCAATCTTCATTGAGGATAGACCCATGCAAAAAACACGAATACTGCTTATCGCACTGCTGCTGGCGCTGGTGGCTATTGGCCCCCTGACCGCGCAGGATGAACCGGTTGAGTTCATGCGTTTCTTCGGCGAATGCGAAGATGAATACGGCGCGATCACGGACCTGACCGACACCAGCAACTTCGCCGGTGAATGTTCGATCATCCAGATCATGACCAACGCCTACAATGCGGCCAATCCCGATAATCCAGTTGAAACCACGGTGGTCGATTGGCCCGGTTACACCGAGCTGAACACCCGCCTGGCGGCTGGCGATGCGCCCGACATCATGATCCTGCACGGCATCCGCATCCCCAACTATGCGTCCCGTGGTCTGCTGACCCCGCTGGACAGCTATTTCGAGCAGTACGGCATCGACCCGAACAATTTCACCGATGCCTCTCGCGAGTACGTCAGCTATCAGGGTGCCCTCTACGGCATTCCGCTGGACCTGCACGGTCACCTGTACTACATCAACCTGGACCTGTGGGAACAGGCCGGGATGCTGGACGAAAACGGCCTGCCGATCATCCCCACCAACGTGGACGACTGGAAAGCCGCGGCCCAGACATTCTTTGATG
>JAIOHO010001166.1 GCA_019912905.1 Anaerolineae bacterium | reverse complement strand
CTTATGAGATTTATTGAACCTTTATGAACTGTGAATACCAGGTTTCGCAAAGTACCTAACACGCTCCAGCAAACCTTGGGTGCTACGCCCATCGCTCTCGAACGAGCATACCCTGCCTAGTTGATTGGGATTCTTGATTGGAGTTATATGGGAGTAATGGAGAGTCGAAACCGCGTATCCGATGATCCCGGTTGTGCCAGTATGAACAGTTCATCAAGTTCACCATTTTGAGAGAGATCGACTCTCCTACGATCCATCCGGGTAGCCAAAATTCAAGAGGCTAATCCTTTACTGCCATAAAAAGCCAAATTTCCATTCACGGAATAGTCCGTTAGCAACCAAAATGGAAAACTAATTATTTTATTCGAGTCTCTTCAGGTTCGTTGACCATGGTCCAGATCCTCGATAAGAGCAAAACTCATCGCTTATATATCAATCCATACCTTGGGTCCAACGCTGACTACCAGATAAGCCTATTGCACATTGACGAGGTATTTTGGATCTCAGATGCCACAGGCTGGCTTCATGACGAAGCAAATGTCGAGATTTGTTGCTGGCCTTGTCCCAACATTCGAACACATAGTCATGGCTGGCTGATATCTGACCTAACCAATCATTGTAGCGACAGTGCTCGGAGATAATCCACCAGTGCCCAGGTTTCGTCGGGTGTGAAGAGCGTTCCGAAGTTTGGCATGTCGGTTCCCATGCCGCCGCGCCGAATCTTGGCATAGAGTATGTCATCACGCCGGTTGAACATGTAAGGCTGATCGGTGAATGCGATCGGCTTTGCTGCTGTGGTCGCCGCGGCGAAGCCATCGCCCTGTCCATGTTGACCATGACAGGCAGCGCAGTTCTGTTCATATAGTCTCACGGTCTGTTCCGGTGGCTCTGAATACCACAGATAGGCCACAGCGTTCACGAGGTCGCTTTGGGCTGCGCCAATATTCTGGATCCTAAGGAGTGTAAAGGCCTGCTGCGGTGTGTGTGTTCTCCGCCAGGAAGTGTCGTACAACTCGGTGGGGACATGCAACTGGGTTATGGCTGCTGCGCCATTCGCTAGGGACGGCGATCCAGCACCGATGTGAGTTTGGCTGGGCGTTGGCATGGCATCGATATTCTCCCCTTCAGCGATCAACTGCTCAATCACCGGATCAGACAGTGGGCTGAGGATGACGCCGTCAGGGTTGCTGACCTCAATCACGCCGCGCATCCGCCAGTGATTGGGGCTGCACCAGGTCGTACAGTAAAAAGTATAGGTGCCGGGATGGTCGATCGTCAGCGTAACCTCGTGGATTTTGCCTGGCTCTACCTGTCCCAGGTCGATCCCCAGCCCTGGCCCGATAGTGATCCCATGTGTCACATCGACGGATGTGAAACGTAGTGTCACCGTTTCGCCTGCCCGGACCTGGATGCTATCGGGCGAAAATCCGCCTGTTTCGGGCACCGCTGCTGCAATATCGATCACCCGCTGAGACGAAAACAGTGGACGCAATCCGAATTGGTAGCCCAGCGCAGCCAGCGGTAAGCCTGCCAGAGTCATGACGACTGTGATCCGGGCCAGCCATTCGCGCTTCATGCCAGATACAACCATAGAAAGGACAGGGTGATCCCGACGAGGAAGCACATGGTCGGCAAGGCGGCCCGCAATGCCAACTGGTGATCCTGCACGTGATGTCGGGCGATCCGGTAGGCAGTGTTCAGTGCATACAGTAGACCAAACATGAGGGCGCCAACCTGCAAGAAGCTGACCACGCCGGGCAGTATCGGCGTCCATGGCTGATTCGCCGTGCCAAAGAGATTCCAACCCCAGCCGAAGGGATCAGAGATGATCGAGACAGCATAGCTCCCATTGACGAACACGAAGGACAGGCTGAAGGCGATCCAGGCGGCCAATCCCAGCGGCACGAGGGCATAGGCATAATCGACGAATAGCTGGCGAAACGAGATCTGCAAACGGGCGAGGCGACGTGACAGGCTCACGGCTCCGCCGAATATCCCTGGCAGGAGCAGCAGATTGACACTCCAGAAAGCGATCACATATAGTCCCCAATGTGCGAACGTGTCCATATTGGCCCATTGCTTTAGCCAGCCCCAGGGGCCGAGCAAGACCACCGAATACAGCAGAGCACAGGCCAGCATGATCAGGGCCTTGAAGGCTTCATCCAGCCGGTGTTCCCCCATGACAAACAGGTCACTGCCAACCGGACGCAGGTTGAGGGTAATGTTGTCCTTCGGACAGGTCTTCAGGCATTCCAGGCACAGGCCGCAGTAGGTGTTCCGTTGCAGCTTGCCAGGGAACACCATCCAGGGGCAGCCGTAGCCCTGTGCATTGCCGGTGACGCAGTCCTTTTTCCGGTGATCGGTGCAGGTCTTGCAGTCGCGGGTACGCAGTTCGATGGGAGCCATCATCGAATACAATCCGATGAAGCCGCCAACCGGGCATACGTAGCGACAGAACACCCGATTGTCGTAGGCCAGACTCAGGCCCACTGCCGCCAGGACGAAACCGAGCAGCAGCCATCCAGTGATCTGGGGACGAGTCAAAATGATGGCGCTGAAGGAGGCTAACGTAAGGAAGCCGAGGATTTGCAGCCACATGTTCTTCAGGCGGCGCGGCCAACGGTGGTGGCGCGATCTTAGCTGACCGGGTGTTCGCCGGACGATGCCACGCCGCTGGAGCCATTCGCCCGGCGCAGGGATCGGACAGACCATGCACCAGGCTCGTCCAAGCAGCGGCACGATGATGATGATCAGCAACGCCCACCAGACAATCCACACAAAGACGATGCCGAAATTACGGCTACCGGTCGGCGTGCCGAATATACCTGTCAGGATCGCCAGCGTGAAGCCGAACAACGTCACGATTTGCAGCGCGGGCTGAAACAGCCGCGATTTCAGTGCGACTTTGAGGCGCGGCGCCGCCGCCAACAGGTCTATCCTGGTGGTCATGCGGCCAACCAATTCGAACGGACGATGACCTGCTGTTCAGGGTTTTCGGGGTCCGTCGTAAGCACATGAACCCGAAACTCGTGCTGACCATCCATGCCGTCGTGCATCATAAAACGCATACTGACCGTTGCCTGGTCGCCCGGCTGTAGTACCTTCTGACTCAATGTCGTTTGCGGCGGGCAGCAGCCTTCCACGACTTCCACTTGTGGTTCGCCCAGCACGATCAGCGCTTCATCGCCCACGTTCTTGACGTGAAAAATGGTTTCGACCCAGGTGTTGTTGATGACATCACCATAATCAAAGTAGGTCTGGTCAATGACCGCGCTAGGTCCGCCGGTGACCTCCGGGATATAGGGTTTTTGCCGACTGGCCTGAATCACTGTGAATGCGACCAGCAGCACTGCACCTGCTCCGATGAAAATCGCCGGGTAGGGCCAGCGCGGACGCGCGGGTTTCACGTGGTACGAGATGCGCTGTTTTCTCGATTTACTCATTGTTCATTGCCTCCAAAATGCCACAGATAAACCAGCGTGCCCGCTATACCTGATACCAGCAGGCCGAGCGCACGCCAGAAGGGAAGATTGCTGTTCACGACCAGTTCGCCAATCATGAAGGGATGCAGCGGACCGCAGCTCACCGAACAGCGGTAGCGAAACTTGCCGGGCTGAACTGCGCTGAATCGCACTTCCCTGGTGATGCCCGGCTCCAGACGCTGCTCAATGCCGTAGCCATCCAGGTAGAAACCGTGAACTACATCGGTCGAGGTCAGGCTGAGGATGATCTCATCCCCTTGATTCACCTCGATGCGCCCCGGCGTGTAATCGAACTGGGTTGCATTGAGGTTTATGTGCCGTATCGTGGGTGGTTGTGTATTCGCTGTCGGAATGAAGATGACAATTGCAGCGACGGCGAAGGGAGCCAGATACAGAAGCTTTCTCCTCAAGCGATTCTTCACGCGGTGACCTTACTCAACTGGCAGCGGCGTATCGGTCGAGGGGCCGAAACTGCTGTAGCGTGCATCAATGTAAGCCCGGATGTCCGGCGACGATTTTCCTTCGCGCAGCAGACGCATCACATCCTGGGTAATGTCCACACAGATGCCGCAGCCAGAGGCGTGTGAATCGAACGCCATTGCACCGGGCAGCGAAGCTTCCATGATGTAGCAGTTCAGGTTGCTCTTGTGTCCCATCGCGCCACAGCCACAGAAACAGGGATACTTGGCGAGTTCGTCGGGGTTGGCGATGGCAAAACGGTAAGCCTCACGTACGCGCGTGGGCGCATCGTGAAGAAAATCCGGCAGTTGCGCATCCACGGCCAGCGCGTAGGGCGTCTGCCCGCCGCAGGCAGACAACAGGATCAGCAGCAAGCCGAGAAGCAGCCCCATCAAGAGGAAAGGGGGGACTTTATGCGGCTTGTGTTCAATGCTGGTGTGCTTTGAGAAAGCCATTCTTCATCGTCTCAGAGTCAATAGCGGTTCCTAGAACAGGCATATTCAACAGGTTACACTTTTTGACGGTCCCCCAAAATCGCTGTTTGGCGTAAGATGGAGTAGGCAAAATGGCCTACCTGTCCTGAAGGAGAAGCGTTGGAGGAAATCGCCCCACATGTCGATTATTCGCGTTGTGTTGGCTGATGATCATGCGGTGGTGCGCAAAGGCATCCGGGACTTTCTGGAAGAGGAACCGGATATTCACGTCGTCGGTGAAGCGGCGGATGGTGACCAGATCAAGACATTGATTCAGGAACACAAGCCTGACGTCGTGATCCTGGACATCAGGATGCCCATAGCCACCGGCATCGAGGTCACCCGCTGGGTCCGTGAACAACAACTACCGCTCGGTGTGCTCATTCTGACCGCCTATGACGACGATCCCTTCGTCCTGGCAGCGATTCAAGCGGGTGCAGATGGCTACGTGCTCAAAAACGCGGAGGCCGAGGAAATTGCCGCGTCGGTGCGAGCGATCTATGAGGGAGAATCAGCGCTGAGTCCGGCGATCACCCGCAAGCTTATGGCACAAATGGGGAGCCCCTCGAAGGTGGGTGACACCTTCGAACCACTCACCGACCGTGAACGCGAGGTGCTGCAACTGGCAGCGGCAGGTCTTACCAACCGGGGAATCGGGCACAAATTGTCGATAAGCGACCGGACGGTGCAGGGCCATCTCGCCAGCACCTACGCCAAGCTCCAGGTTGGCAGTCGAACAGAGGCGGTCACCAGGGCCTTGCAGTTGAATATCATCCAGCTCGACGCCAACGAGTAACACTAAGTGGCGGGGATACTGAAGGTTAGCACGGTCCCCTCTCCCGGCACAGACTTGATCGCAAGCTGCCCCGCTACAAGCTGTGCCCGTTCTCGCATTCCAATCAGTCCGAAATGACCGCTGCGAGTCAGTTGGTTGAGATGCGCAGGCATCTCGAAGCCTCGGCCATTGTCGGTTACTTTCAGGGTCACCCCCCCAGATCCATACTCGATTTCAGCATGAATATACTCTGCCTGGGCGTGACGACGTGCGTTGTTCAGTGCTTCCTGAGCGATGC
>JAIOHO010001165.1 GCA_019912905.1 Anaerolineae bacterium | reverse complement strand
CGGTCAGGCTGTCCGATAATCGAGAAAAACTACCCCGGAGCCGAAGGTACGGGTTTCGATCAGCCGCAGGTTGAGCCGCTCAAGCGGCAGCGGAAACACGGGTTTGCCACGCCCCAGAATCACCGGATGGACAAACAACTGGTAGCGGTCGATCAGGCCCGATTGCATAAGCGTAGCGGCGAAGTCCGCGCCGCCGACTTCGAGGTCCTTGCCGGGCTGCGCCTTCAGCCTGGACACCTCGCCCACCGCGTCCTCCCGAACCAGCCGCGCATTCCAGGCGACCTGCTCCAGGGTCTTCGAGAACACGACTTTGGGCATGGCCTTCCAGATGCGCGCGAACTCAACGATGTAGGCGGGGGCCGTGGGGTCTGAATCCCCCGTCGGCCAGAAACCCGCCATCAGGTCGTACATCCGCCGCCCATACAGATACAGGCCGATCGCCTGCTGCTGATCGTTGACGAACTGGTGCAGCTCCTCGTCGATAATGGCCCAGCCCAGTTCGTCATTCGGTCCCGCGATATACCCATCGAGTGAGGTCATGATCGAGTAAATAAGGTTTGGCATATCGATTCCTCCCAAGCGATCATCGGGCGACCCGAGTCAATCCAGACTAATCCCCGGCAAACAGGGCCGCCATTTTGTCGAGACACTGGTTCATGCCCAACTCGGACATTTCCATCATCTGGCCCACCGTCCATTCATATTCCGTGACGGTCAGTTCCGTCTGATGGTCATTCAGCGCGCGGAAGGCGATCTCATGACGCTGATTCTGCGGGAAATCCGGCGGCATCCCGAGCGTGGCCGGATCGACCGGATTGCCGTCCGCGTCCGCCAGGTTATGGGCGTACTCGATCCGCACCAGTGGGACGATCTCCCGGTAGTGCCAGGTGCTGTAAAAGTCCTGACCGCCGAAGGATTCCGGCGCGCGCATGCACAGCAGCGAGGTGCCGCCCTCGCGGACATCCATGCGGGCCAGCGGACATGTAAAGCCGGTTGGCCCCCACCACTGCATCACATCCTCAGCATCTGTCCAGGCTTTCCAGACCTGCTCGACGGGCGCATCAAACGTCCGGGTTACCACCAGATCATGAGTCTTCACATCAGCGGTCATTGAACCTTCTCCTTCATCGGGTTATGGGACGTTAATTAGGACATGTGCATCCTAACCCGACAGCAGGCCCACCGTCTTGTACAGAATGGCAAGTTACACCGGCTCCGGCACCGCGGCGATCTGGGCGGGGGTATAACCGACAAACTGTTTGAGCGATCGAGTCAGGTGCGGCTGATCGTAATAACCCAACTCAAAGACGACATCGAGAATCGGAAGACCCTGCCGCAGAAGCGCGGCGGCCTGCTGTGCGCGGGCGACCTGGCGAATATGATTCTGGCTCAGGCCGGTAGCCTGCTGAAACCGATGGCGCACCGTGCGTGACGATAGGTCTGGCAGTTGATCATGCAGCGCGGCAGTCACGACCGGGTCATGAACCAGCACCTCGTCGCGCGCGAGCCGGTTGATGAAGGTCTCCACGTTCTCAAAGTCCGGGAACTGCCAGGCCGAACCCTTCAGCCAGAAGGATCGACTCGCCGCACCCGGCAGGAGGGTCTCCGAATCCCGGAAATCGCGGGTGGGAAGGTGGGGCATAAACGTCCCGGGTTTAAAGCGAACCCACAGAATTTCGGCACCTTCACCCCAGGACACGATGCCCGATGTGGTCAGGGGACCCACGACCAGGGGATAGACGCTGCCCTGGTGTTTTACGAAGACCATGTGCCAGTGGTACTCGGCAGGCCGGATCGAAGAACCAGCGCGGATCGTTCGACCCTGGGTAATCAGGTCGATAAAGGGCGAGTCTGAGGGTCTTTCCTCATAAACAATGGTCATGGTTGTGCCTCACACCTGCCAGGGCTGCAATTACAGGCTGGCGGAACGCCCCAGGAAGGCCAGCGTTCGATCCCAGGCCAGGCTTGCTGCCGACGGATTGTAGGCCTGCGCGCGATCCGATTCGAAGAACCAGTGTCCCGCGCCATGATAATGATAGAACGTCACCGGGCGGCCTGCACGCCTCAGAGTTTCCTCCAGGTCGTCGATATTGGAGCGCGGCTCATACGGATCGTCCTCGGCAAAGTGACCGAGATAGGCTGCTCTGGACGGACGGTAGTCGCCGCCCCCGGTTCCGTAAAAGAGGACGACGGAGCGGATGTGTTCGGGATCGGCAGCGGCGAGGTCGAGCGCATAATAGGCTCCCAGCGAGAAGCCAATCACGGCCAGGCTGCCGTCCGTTGGCCCAGCCCGTTCGCTGAGAAACCGGGCAGCATCAGCGATCTCGGCTTTGGCCTGGAGGTGGTTTTCGTCGAGCGCCTGGCCGAGGGTTTCGGCATCGGCGATGGTGTCTGCGACCTTGCCATGATAGAGGTCCGGGGCGAAGGCGATAAAGCCGGATTCGGCCAGCCGCGCACAGAAGGCTTTCATGGTGTCGTTCAGCCCCCACCAGGCGTGAAGGACCAGGACAGCGCTGCCTTTGCCTGTGGGGGGAAGCGCGAGGTAGCCGTCAGGTTGGTGATGGGACATTTGCATCTCCTCAAATTGCGCTCAGACGCAGGCTGCTGAACCGCAGCACAAACCGCAACAGGCGCGCCTTGGTCACGCTCGAAAACGGTCTTTCATAGGGATATGGGCCGAATCGGGAGAATCGACAAACATCCTGCGCATGGTCTCCTCCCGATGCCATGATCATCGCAAGTTATTGGATGATGAGCACAGTATAGACCATTTGTTCTGACAGGGCAAGCCACACCTTCTGATTTTCTGGGGCTGGAATGCGATTTGTCCCGGCCCCACAAGTACACCCCCGGAATGTACCTTTGGGTGGACGACGGTGCATCCCCGAGCGCGTTACGCTGAACACGATCGTTTGGTTCACGTCACGCAAAGGAAAAATCATGTCCACAAATTCATTATCACGGCGCAACTGGCTGAAGCAGATGGCGGCGGGCGCGGCCACGCTCGGAATGGGATTGCCCATCAGCCTGGTCACATTCGGCGCGGATGAAGCCGCTTTTGCCGAGGAACCGGGGCAGCCCTGGTACGAGCACGGGCTGATCGGCGATGCGCTGATGGATGAGCGCCTGCTGTTTTACCTGGGTCATTCCTGGTATCGCATGTCCGAGATCAGTGAATGCCTGGATACGGCCAGCCGCATCGAACCGGGCGACAGCGCGGGCTGGCGGCGCGAGTGGTACGCGACCGCGGATCGACTGCGGCGCACGGCGGAGACCAGCCTGGCGGGTGGTCACGAACTCAGCGCCGGCGAAAGCCTCCTGCGCGCGACCAGCTACTACCTGGCCGGGTTGATGTACACCGAAGGGCCGGATGACCCGGATATGCCGCGCGCAGCCCGGGCCAGCGCGGAATGCTTCGAGCAGGCGCTGCCGCTGCTGGGGATTCCGGGCGTGCCGGTCGAGATTCCCTATGAGGACAGTGCGCTGCCGGGTTATTTCTTCCGCTCCCCGCTGGCAGCAGATAAAGCGCCGGTGCTGATCGCCCACCAGGGGATGGACGCCTCGATTGAGGAGTCGCTGTTCCTGGCGACCGAATCCCTCAAGCGCGGTTATCACGCCCTGCTGTTCCATCACCCGGGGCAGGGGCTGGCGCTGCGCGAGAGGGGCCTGACTTTCCGGCCTGATTGGGAGAACGTGATCACGCCGGTGGTCGATTTCGCCCTGGCCCAGCCGGGAGTCGACCCGGACCGCATCGCGCTGACCGGGCTGAGCTTCGGCGGGGCGCTGATCACGCGGGCGCTGGCCTTCGAGAAGCGCGTCAAGATCGGCATCCCCAACCCGGCAGTCTTCAGTTGGTGGGATTTCCTGTCGCAGTTTCTGTTCGGCAGCTACCCGCAGTTGGGCGAACTGCTGGAACAGGACCCGGAGGCATTTAATACGGCCTTCAGCGGCTTCCTCGATCAGGCCCCGTCGATGTTCGGCTGGTGGGTGAGTTCGGCCATGTGGAAGTTCGGGGCCGCCTCCCCGGCGGACCTGATGACCCGGCTGAAAGCTTACTCCAATGCCGACATCGTGGATCAGGTGACCTGCACCATGCTGGTGATGGATGGCGCGGGCGAGACCTGGGCGGCGGGACAGGCGCAGAAGCTCTATGAGGCGCTGACCTGCCCGAAGGATTACCTGCTGTTCACGGCGGAAGATACCGGCCTGCTGCACAACCAGACCGGCGCGATCGCCGTCAGCGTCCAGCGCATGTTCGACTGGCTCGACGCGCACATCTGATTCCGCACATTTCCGATTGACCGGGGGCACCGTCGATTCGTTCGCGCGGTGCCCCCAGTATTGTTTGAAGCAGACTTTGGCCCCCGGCCTCCTCCCCGTCTAAGTGACCGTTAAAATGCCTACCACGTTTTGACTTCTGTGTTCATTTCTTTGAGGACACAGTCACATATCCAGCTTTTCAGCGCACTTCACTGTAATTACCAAAAGTGAGCACCAGCGAAGAAATAAAGCAAGCCGCAACTAACCATTTTGCACAAC
>JAIOHO010001164.1 GCA_019912905.1 Anaerolineae bacterium | reverse complement strand
GCCTGTGATACAATTTGACGCCGAAGCAATCGAGCGCTTGATCCACGGGCAGGTCGTGTCCGCTGCGGATGCAGTCGGCGGCGTGCTGGCACAGGCTTACAGCGCCGAAATGCAGTTCATCGCGATTGTGGAGGGGAACGGCGGCGGCTGGATTCCCCGCAAGGTCTTTGCCCAAGAGGTTGGCCTGTGACGAAACATATCTATGATCTGGCGCACATCCATTTGAAGCAGCCCTCGCTGGTGACGATCGGCGTGTTCGATGGCGTGCATCGCGGTCATCAGCATCTCATCCGGCAGTTGGTCGAGGAAGCGCACCGCACCGACCGACTGGCGGTGGTGCTGACTTTTTTTCCACATCCTGACGTGGTGCTGCGCGGCCTGACGGGGCGCTACTATCTGACCACCGCCGAGCAGAAAGCAGACCTGCTCTTTGGGTTGGGGGTCGATTACGTCGTCACGCAGCCCTTCGATGATCGGCTGCGGCAGGTACGGGCCGCTGATTTTGTCGATCAACTGCGCGAGCACCTGAATCTGTCGGCGCTGTCGGTCGGGGCCGATTTTGCGATGGGCTACAAACGTGAAGGCAATGTCGCCTTTCTGCGCGAACAGGGTGCGGCTAAAGGCTTCGACGTGCAGGTGATTGATCTGGTTGCCAACGGCGGTGATGCCATCAGCAGCACGGCCATCCGCCAGGCTCTGCAAGTGGGCGATATTGATCTGGCACGGCACTGGCTGGGGCGCAGTTATGCGATTGGCGGTGAGGTCGTGCATGGGGCCAAGCGCGGGCGGCAGATCGGCTTCCCGACCGCCAACCTGGAAGTCTGGGATCAGCAGGTGATCCCGGCCAACGGCATTTATGCCAGTTGGGTGTACCTGGGCAACGAACGCTTCATGGCGGCCACCAACGTGGGCGTGCGCCCTCATTTTGACGGCGATGACATCACCGTCGAGCCGTATATCCTCGATTTCGACCGCGATATTTATGGTGAGTACCTGACCGTGACGTTCGAAAAGCGGCTGCGGGATGAGGCGAAATTCGACAGCCTGGAAGCCTTGATCGCCCAGATTGGCGCGGATGTGGATGCCAGCCGAGAGTATCTGCTGGCTAATCCTTAGTGTCTCTGGAGATGCGATAGCCCAGGCGCTGCATCAGTTTGGGGTCGCTGCGCCAGTTTTTCAGCACCTTGACCTGCACATCGAGATACACCTGGGTGCCGAGAATCGGTTCCAGTTCCGCCCGTGTTTCCTGGCCCAGTTTCTTGATCATGCTGCCGCCTTTGCCGATGATGATCCCCTTTTGCGAATCGCGCTCGACGTAGATGATGGCGCTGATATAGGTCATATTCTCGGAGCGTTCTTTATACTCCGCGATTTCGACGGCGACGGAATGTGGAATTTCCTGCTCGGTCGCCAGCATGATTTTTTCACGAATGACTTCGGCAGCGATGAAGCGCAGGTTGACCTCGCTGACCTGATCCGCCGGGTAGTAGCGCGGGCCTTCCGGCAGCAGCGCCAGCAGGATGTCGATCAGGTCGCGCACACCCTCATCGTTCAGCGCGCTCATGAGCATGGCCTGCTGGTGAGGGATCAGCGCTTCGCAGGCGCTGACGTAGGCGTCGCGGTTCTGGGGGGCAAGCAAATCGGCTTTGTTGAGTGCCAGAATGACCGGCGTGTTTTTCCCCAGCCGCTGAATCGTCTCGGCGATGTAGATGTCAGCGGTGGTCGGCGGCACCGAGACATCCAGCACCCATAGAATGACATCCGCATCTCGGACGGCGTCCTCGGCGACCCTGACCATAAATTCACCCAGTTTGTGCTGTGGATGATGCAGGCCGGGCGTATCGACAAAGATGATCTGGCCGTGCGTTTCGGAGTAGATGCCCAACTGCTGGCGCTGGGTGGTCTGGGGCCTGGGCGTCACAATGGCGACTTTCTGGCCCAGGATGGTGTTCATCAGGGTCGATTTACCTACGTTGGGCCGACCGACGACGGCCACGAAGCCGGAGCGATGATCCTCCGGCCAGCTATCATCAAAAATCGTATCCAGGTCATTCATGCTGCCGCCAGGCCTCCAGGGACTCGAAACAAGGGAGATAATCCAGCAGGCGCGGGGGAAGCCCGCGGGTGCTGCTGGCGATCAGTGCGCGGACGCGGATGATGGGCTGCGTGGCTGCGGCATCCGCATAAACCTGCACATGCACCGGCTCGGCCAGATCAAGATACTTGACCGCGATCATGTCATCCACCCCATCATTGCGAAAGCCGACCACGTCGGCACGCGGGTGCAGGTTGCTGCGATTCAGCAGAAAATCCCAGGCAGCTTCGCCCACCAGCATGTCGCCATAATCCAGCGCAACCAATCCCGGCACCAGGGCGAAGTGCGGCTTGCCCAGGTACTGGATGCCGTAGCGAATCACGAAATCACCCTGGGCGATGACCTCAGCAGCAGGCTGTGCGGCACGGGCCAGAAGGGGCGTATCCGCCGCTTGCAGCACGACACCGCCGAACAAGTCACTCAGCGGCTGACGTTCCGGGATGGCGGGCATCAGTGATGCTCGGCCAGCGCCTTCTCGCCTTCGGTATGAGCCTCGTGCGCGTCGTGATGGTCATGGCCGTGATACATCGGCACGTTGATGTCGTCGAAATGCGTATCGGGCCGGACGACTCCGAACCAGGCGGCCAGTCCAGTCACCAGCATGGCGACGCCCAGGAGAAACAGGATATTGAGCGCGCTGCTGTCCACCGTTTCGCCGCTGACGACAGCGATCCCGGCCACGACGATCATCAACGTGAGTCCAATCCCGGCGACAAAGGCCAGGCCAACCTGCATAGTCCGTGAGGGCGGGTTTGTCACTGAACGAATGCTCCCTGATGTGCTAAACTCAAACGTGTCTCAATTTTGCCGGTTGAGGGTGAGCGCGTCAACCCTATCGTTGAAACTGGTGCCGATGAGGGGTGCCGGGGCCGCCGGATTCAATGACTGCCCGCGAATGCGCTCAGGACGGAGTCAAGATGCCCCCAGAACGAATTTTACTGATCCGGCATGGCGAAACGGATTGGAATGCAGAAGGCCGCTGGCAGGGTTTCGCCCGGACCGACCTGAATGCGGTGGGGCGTGCTCAGGCCCAGACGCTGGCGAATTACCTGCGCGACCGCCCCATCCGGGCCATCTATACCAGCGATCTGCCGCGCACATGGCAGACGGCGCTGCCACTGGCTCAGGCGCTGGGGCTGGAACCACAGGCTGATCCGCGCTGGCGGGAGATCAACCTGGGCAAGTTGCAGGGATTCACCTCGCAGGAGATGAAGCGGCATTTCCCGGCAGAAATGATGGCACGCGCGGCGGATCTGTGGGGCTATGCCTACCCACAGGGGGAATCGCGCCGCCAGCTTCAGGAACGGGCTTATGCTGCCTGGCAGCACGTGATTACCCAACCGATCGAGCCGGAAGTCGCGATCGTGTCACACGGCGGGACGATCAAGACTCTACTGTGGAAATTGTTTGGCGAGACCGACAAACGGCTCGACATGCACATCGCCAACACCTCCGTGACCACGCTGGAACAGGCAGGTGAGGCCTGGCTGCTGCGCGAGGTCGCTGCCATCCCTCATTTAGGCTCATCGCAAATCTGAATTGTGACAAAAATCACTAATGAGCGGGAACTCTGTCGTAAAATTTCCGGCCCAGGTTCCGTACAATGAAGGCAATAAAGATTTGGGCAATCACTCAACTAACCCGCTTCATTCCAATCGTATACTGCATAAATTAGTCTGCAAGGAGCCGTTATGCCACTCCCAACCGTAGTCCATCCTCACAGTGAGGTCGGACTGAAGGACATTGGAATTGAAACATTTGAGGGGTACAACCTGGTTCATTGGAACCTCAACCCGACGGAAATCTACGAATACGCGCTCAAGCTGGGCGAGGCACACCTGACGAATCAAGGTGCGCTGCGGGTGCTGACCGGCCAGTACACCGGTCGCAGCCCGAAAGACAAATTCTTCGTCGAGGAAGCCTCGTCAAAAGATAAGATCTGGTGGGGCGACATCAATCAGGCCGTCTCGCAGGACCTGTTCGACCACATGTATGAACGGGCCACCTTTCATCTCGAACAGCAGCAGCACATCTTCGTGCAGGACCTGTTCGTGGGTGCCGATCCCAAGTACCGCATGCCGATCCGCATTATCAGCGAAGCGGCCTATCATGCGATCTTCTCCTGGAACATGTTTCTGCGTCCGACAATCGAAGAACTGGCCGCCCACGACCCGGAATGGACAGTCGTGGCCGCGCCGAGCCTGGTCGCCCGTCCTTATGAAGATGGCACCCGCACCGGGACGTTCATCGGCATCGACATCGGCAAGAAGCTCATCGTCATCGTCGGCACCCGCTATTCGGGTGAGGTGAAAAAGGGCATCTTCTCGGTCATGAATTACCTGCTGCCAGAAAAGGGCGTGCTGCCGATGCACTGCTCCGCCAATATCGGGCCAGGGGGGGACACCGCCGTATTCTTTGGCCTCAGCGGGACAGGCAAGACCACCCTCAGTGCGGATGCCTCGCGCACCTTGATCGGCGACGACGAACATGGCTGGAGCGATGATGGCGTCTTTAACTTTGAGGGCGGCTGCTATGCCAAGGTGATCAACATCGACCCCGAAGGCGAACCCGAAATCTACGCCACGACCCAGATGTTTGGCACGATTTTGGAAAATGTGCGCCTGTCGCACGAGGACCGCAGCCCGGATTTCAGCAGCGCGCGCTTTACCGAGAACACGCGTGCTTCCTATCCCATCAACTATATCCCCAACGCCAGCCCGACCGGTGTCGGCGGACATCCCAACAACGTCATTTTCCTCACGGCGGATGCGTTTGGTGTGCTGCCGCCCATCAGTAAGCTGACTCCGGCGCAGGCCCAGTACCATTTCATCAGCGGTTATACGGCGAGGGTGGCGGGCACCGAACGCGGTGTCACCGAGCCAACTGCGACCTTCAGCGCCTGCTTTGGCGCGCCGTTTATGCCGCTGCACCCCACGGTCTATGCCCGGTTGCTGGCGCAGAAAATTCAGGACCACGAATCCGATGTCTGGCTGATCAATACCGGCTGGAATGGCAAGGGCCAGCGGATGTCGCTGAAGTACACCCGGCGTATGGTCAACGCCGCGCTGAACGGTGAACTGAAAGACGTCGAATTTGTCACGGAGCCGCACTTCGGCCTCCGTATTCCCAAGCATGTGCCCGGTGTGCCCGATGACGTGCTCGACCCTGCCAGCTCATGGGAAGACAAGGATGCGTATAAGGCGAAAGTGACCGATCTGGCTGCGCGGTTCGTCAAAAACTTCGAGAAATTTGCTGACCAGGCCAGCCCTGAGGTGCGGGCCGCAGGACCCCATGTGGACTGAAGCCGGTCGGTAGTCGCTCCAACAAAGTTATGCTATAATCGCGCTGCCTGGATTTTCCAATCCAATCGCAGTGAAAACTGGCCCGGGGGAGAGCCAGAACAAGCAATCTCCCCCTTTTAATTGGGGTTTATAGATCTTTTTTATATGCGGTCCACCCTACCGCAGTTGTCTGTTTTGTCCTTCCGGTCTAAGATAGAGGTTACTATGGCTCGAAACAAAGTCACCATTGTGGGCGCAGGCAATGTGGGCGCAACATGCGCACATTGGATCGCGTCGAAAGAATTGGCCGATGTGGTCCTGGTGGACATCATCGAAGGTGCTGCCAAGGGCAAGGCATTGGATTTGGCACAGTCCGGGCCGGTGATGAATTTCGATTTGGATATCGTCGGTTCCAAAGACTACGAGCTGACCGCTGGGTCGGACGTAGTGGTCATCACCGCCGGTGTGCCGCGTAAGAAGGACCCGGTCACCGGGCAGTTTCCCAGTCGTGATGATCTGGTCAAAACTAACCAGAGCATCGTCGGCGAGGTCGCGCGCCAGGTGGCGGCGTATTCGCCGGATGCGGTGCTCATCGTCGTGTCGAATCCACTGGACGCCATGTGTCATGTCGTGCTGGCAGAGAGCGGTTTCCCCAGTGAGCGCGTGATCGGGCAGGCCGGTGCGCTGGATACAGCCCGATACAAGACCTTCATTGCCATGGAACTGGGCGTAAGCGTCCGCGACGTGCACGGAATCGTGCTGGGCGGCCATGGTGATACGATGGTGCCGCTGCCACGCCACACGTCGGTGGCCGGTATTCCGGTGCGCGAGCTGATGGCGGAAGACAAATTGCAGGCCATTATCGACCGGACTGCCAAAGGCGGCGGTGAAATCGTCGGCTTGCTGGGCTACAGCGGATTCTATGCGCCGGCTGCGGGGACCATCGAGATGGTCGAGGCCGTCCTGAAGGATCAGAAACGCGTCATTCCGTCTGCTGTTTACCTGACCGGTCAGTATGGTTATGAAAAGCTGTATATTGGCGTTCCGGCAGTCATTGGGGCAGGTGGCGTTGAACGGGTCATCGAGATGGAACTCAGCAGCGACGAGAAGGCCATGCTGGATCACAGTGCGGAGGCGGTTCAGTCAGTCGTGGCCGTACTTGGTTACTAATCAGCCGATCCGTCCGACCCGGGGGGCGGGCTTGGCTGCCCGTCCTCTTTTCATTCAGGAGGGGTAAATGTCCCGGCGAGTGCTTGATATTGACAGCGGCATCGCGATGGTCGTGACAGACCTGCATGGCGCTTGGGACGTCTATTGCGGCCTGCGTGATCGGTTTCTGGCCGGGCACCGCAAAGGGGAAATCGACCGACTCGTTTTATGCGGCGACCTGATTCACGGCGAAGGCAGCGAGGAAATTGACGGCAGCCTCGACATGATGCTGGACGTCATGGCGCTGCAATCCGAATTCGGGTCCGATACCATCATTATGCTGCTGGGCAATCACGAGATGCCCCACATCTACGGCCTGTCGCTCGCCAAGGGCGCGATCCAGTACACCCCACGTTTTGAGGCTTCCCTTACCCGACTCGATCAATATTATCGCTCGCTGTTCCGGCGCAAGAACGTCGTGGATTTTCTGGCGTCGCTGCCTTTTTTCGTGCGCACGAAGGGCGGGGTGATGCTGACCCATGCCGGGGCCTCGACAGCGGTTGGCTCGGTGGCTCTGTTCGAGCGCCTGCTCAAGATCGACCACTTCGAGATCGTGGCATCCGCAGACCGCGAACTCCATAACTACGACATCGAAAGCCTGCGGCGGGGTTATGCCCACTTCACCGGCATCTCTTACGAAGAACAGGCTCAGCGCTTCCTGGCTGTGAGCGGCCCGGAGGACCCACGCTTCAATGATCTGCTGCGCGTGCTGTTCCTCAGCGGCCAGAATACCGATTTTGATCTGTTGTGGAACACACTTTTTTCACAAAATGAACTGGACGGCAATTCGAATTATACGACGACCATCAAGAACTTCCTGAACTACGTGTCGAAGGTCAGCCCCTTCGAGCAGCGCGTCTTGGTGGCTGGGCATATCGGCGTCAAAGGTGGCTTCGGCCAGGTGGGGCCGCAGCAGCTGCGTCTGGCGAGCTACACACATGCTTTCCCGAAAAGCGCCGGTCAGTATTTGCTGCTGGATTGCGCCAAAGAGATTCACACCGCCACCGACCTGATTCCCTATCTCCACCCGGTCATGGACCGGCGGGAGGCGACGGCAGATCAGGTCCCTGTCACCTCCCCAACGCCGAGTTGAGGAAATCACCCCGACCCCGGACAAATTCGTCGATCGACAGGGCGCTGCGACCGGCCAGTTGCAGGCGCAGCGGGTAGAGCAGGCCGCCCCC
>JAIOHO010001163.1 GCA_019912905.1 Anaerolineae bacterium | reverse complement strand
GAAGAAGGCAACTCCAAAAAAGCGGTTCAGCGCCTGTTGATCCTCGCCCATCATTTCGAGGTGCAGGGCCAGTTTGAGGATGCGTTGGGCGCGGTGCAGGAAGCCCTGGCAATCAACCCGCAGCACCCCAAAGCTCTCGACGTCTACGAGCGGCTGCGCGCCCTGATCGCCGATTAATCCACCGCCAGCGCCTCATAAAGCATCTGTTTCCAGCGCAGCACGTCGATTTCCCAGCACACGGTCACATTCGCCCGTTCGAGCACCGGCCTCCAGTGCGGGCGGTTGCGTTCATCCCCGGCGTTATCCAGTTGGTCGATGACGGTCATGCCGCGCGTGAGTTCGCTCTGCGTTTCAATATCGACCGCGTGGCGGCTTTTCCGCGCGCAGATGGACGGATCGATGGCCGTCGCCATCGCCACCGGGTCAGGCAGTTCCAGGCTGAGCGCGCCGGACTGCACGAAAACGGCTTCGAGCGCGCTGCGGTTGCAGTCGAGGGTGAAATGCGCCGGGCGGGTATTCAGACTGCGCACGTGATCCATCTCTGCGAGGGTGAGGCCCGCGTCAAAGCGGCATAATTCCCAACCCACCATCTCGATCGGTAAGCCGGAGCGAAAGGCCATGCGCGCTGCTTCCGGGTCCTGCCAGATGTTGAACTCGGCGGCAGGCGTGACATTGCCGACGGCCCAGGCGGTACCCCCCATGACCACGCAGCGGCTGACCAATGGGACGATTTCCGGCGCGCGGGCGACGGCCAGCCCGATATTGGTCAGCGGCCCCAGAGTCACCAGTGTGATACCCGGGTTGGCTTTGATCGTCTCGATGAGGGCATCGACGGCATGTCCCGGTGCGACTTTTCCCTGTGGCTCAGGGTAATACTGGTTGCCCATGCCATCCGCCCCGTGAAACCATTCGGCCCGTTCCGGCTCGCGCAGCAGTGGGCGATCTGCCCCAGCATAGACCGGGATATGACCTGCGCCGCACAGTTCCAGCGTAACCAGAGCGTTGCGGGTGCCCTGCTCGACGGTCACATTGCCGGAAACGATGGTGATGGCCTTCACCTCGACATCCGGCGCGCGCAGCGCCATGATCAGGGCAACCGCGTCGTCTGAGGCCGTGTCTGTGTCAATCAGAAATGGGCGGGTCATCCGATGTTTGCTCCTTCCAGCGCTCCGAAGTTTAGCAGGGCGCTTAGAGAATCGCTATGAAGACGCCGGGCAAGCGGAGGGCATGCGCAAATCGGCAGATGCGGCGGCGGCTTACAATAGACCTTAAGCTATAGGGTGAGGGACTGAATGATGATTACTGCCGAGGTGAGCGGCAAACTGCTGTGCTGGTGGCAGGACGTAGGTGCGCTGGTCGAACGAGGCGCGGTACTGGCCGACATCGAAACCGATGCGGGCCGCATCCCCATTTGTGCGCCTGCCGATGGGCGTCTGACGGAAATTATGCTGCTGCCGGGGGATGCCGTCGAGGTGGGCACCGTGATTGGCTGGATCGATGCGCTGACGGACATGGAAGCACCGCAGCCGCTCAGCGCCCTGATCGACCCACCTGCTGCGCCGGAGCGGAAGCTCAAGCCGCGTCGCAAAAAAGCGCGGCCAGTCGTGCGACTCGCCTCCCGCTGGTGGATGATATTCGGCCTGCTGCTGGCGATGGCTGCGGGGGCGGCCCTGGCCTTCATTGTGCCAGTCCGCAGCGAAATCATGCCGATTGTGGCGACGGTCCCGGTCATCGTGACGCCGACGCTGCCTCCTCTGGTGCCGACGCCGCGCTACCGGCTTCAGGAGCGGGTCGTGCTGCGGGAACCTCTCGGTGAATTGCAGTGGGGCACACAGGGAATCATTCAGACGTCGGGCTACTCGCTGGAGGACGGCACCTGGTATGAGGTGAAATTTGGTGAGGAGGTGGCGCGGCTGCCAGAAACCCGGCTGGACCCGATCAGCATCCTCGCGCCGACCCCAACGATGCGCTACGAGTTACAGGATGGAAACTGGGCCTATCCGTTGATGCTGCGCGAACCGGTGGCCGATTTTCCGGCAGGCACCCGGGTTCTCATCGGCAGCGGCTATTTCGATGGAGTGGAGTGGCAATTGCAGGTGACGACCGAGAATGGTGTGTCGCTCAATGTGCGCGATTCGCAGCTGATTGTCCCGCCAGATGCCCCGGAAGACCCGGCAGTAACTCCAACGTTAGGGTTCTGACTTAAGCCTCCTGCAAGCCCTGCGTACTATGCTAACCGTAAAGTGTATTCGCAGGTTTTTGAGGAGGTTCTGTGAACAAGATGATCCCGGCCCTGGGTTCTGTGGGCCTGTATCTGCTGCTGGCCGGGGCGGTTGCCGCTCAGAATACGACCGTCAGTTGTCAGGCGCTGCTGCGGGTGGCACTGGAAAATGCCCGGACGAACTGCGCCCCGATTAGCTCGAATCAAGCCTGTTACGGTAATTTTGAAGCCTCCGCTGCGCCGCTGGAAAGCGCAGCGCCCCTGACGTTCGATCAGCCTGGCGACCGCGTGGATGTGGCGGATCTGCAATCCTTGCAGGTCCAGACGCTCGATTTTTCACAATCTCAATATGGCATTGCCTGGATGAACGTGAGCCTGACCCCCGGTTCATCCGAGTCCACCAACCTGCTGCTGGGGGATGTGACCCTTACCAGCCGGGTAGTCAATATCCCGGTGCTGGACATGCAGGTCAACCAGGGCATCAATGTGCGGGCGGTTCCCGGTTCGAATGGCGCGCTGATCGGTTCCCTGAAACCAGGGGCCACAGTCACGGCGACGGGGCGCACGATCAACAAGGCCGGTGAAGCGTGGATTCGCATTGAATATGCACAGCATGTTTCTGGCACTGGCTGGGTGATTGGCTGGGCGTTGAACAGCCAAGACGACCGGTCCATGCTGGCGCAGGTGCAGCCGGGCGATCTCATTCTGCGACCGATGGAGTCGTTTCAACTGGTGACCGGATATGACGATGCTCCCTGCGAACCAGCCCCGGACAGCGGCCTGCTGATGCAGACGCCGACCGGCGGGCGAATCGCGGTCTGGATTAACGGCATCAAGGTCGATCTCAGCGGCACCGCCTTTCTCCAGACAGACAGCGGCGGTATGACGGTCAGCAACCTGTCCGGTGAACTTGATGTCAGCCTCGACAGCGCGCATCAGACCGTCCCGGTTGGGGCGCTGTCCCGTGTGCCGCTCGATTCCGAGGGCCTGGCATCCGCCGCGCCCGATTTTCCAGACGGGTATGCCTATACGGTGCTGGAACGCCTGCCGCTGGATCTGCTTCCGCAGCCGGTGCAGCTCGTGGCCCCGCTGTCGATCGGGGAGATCGTCGATCAATTGACCGCTGCTTTTCCCGCGAACGGCGTCTGGATGGTCAGCGGCCAGCGTGCGGCCTGCTTTCCGAGTGCTTCGTCACCCGCCGTGTTCAGCAGCGACTGGTTCCTGGGCACCGGCACGCTGACGTTCAGTCAGGATCATTCGTCGTTCATGTTTAGCGGCGGTTCCGGCGGTCCGAGCACGCATACCCAGGTTGGCCCTGAACAGTACAGCCTCGTTTATGAGGACTCGTCGTCGCGGACGACCTTTACGACCCGGATTGTGGACCCCAAGACCCTGGTTACAGACGTGAATTACGCCTATCGCAGCGGCGCAGGCAACTGCACCAGCAGCGCAACCTGGACCTGGACCTATGCGGGAGGTTAGTGGAGCACAAATTCGTGGATGATGTGGGCGACGCCGTCTTCGTCGCTGCTGGGGGCGATATGTTGAGCATGCTGCCGCACGCCCTTTGGACTGTTGCCCATCGCGACGCTGAACCCGGCGAAATCGAACATGCTCAGGTCGTTGAAACTGTCGCCCATCGCCAGGACAGACTCGCGTTCGATGCCCAGGTCATCACAGACACGATGCAGCGCCTGACCCTTCGAGGCCAGCGGGTGCAGGAATTCGATGTAATAGGGGGATGAGCGCGTCACGTTGAGCTGGCCGTCCAGGGCTGTGCTGAAGCGCCGGTAAGCTTCGTCATAGAGGGCGTCCTGCTGGTAGGCCAGCGCGCTGAGATGTGTGGGCGGCAGGTCAAGCGCCAGCGTCAAATCTGGGAGAATGTGAGGCACCGGGTCGCCATAGGTCAGCATATACTCGGTGTCCCGGTTGTGGGCCAGCGCATAAGTCTTGCCGCCACCGACGACGATCATCGTCACGTCCAGTTCCTGGCCGATACTCAGAACTTTGCGGCCCAGGTCGTGCGGAATCCCCTGCTGATAGAGGGCCTGGCCCGTCGATGGATCGGTGACCAGCGCGCCATGTGAGG
>JAIOHO010001162.1 GCA_019912905.1 Anaerolineae bacterium | reverse complement strand
TCCATATCGACCACGCTATGTAAACCACCAATTTTCACGTCCTGTTCCAGCACAGTGACCTGATGCCCGCCTTCTGACAGAAAATAGGCGAGGGTCATCCCCATCAAGCCACCACCGATCACCGCAACATGCATGGTTGTTCCAATCTGTTTATCCCAGGGATGCGCGCATGGTCACCACCCAGATGGGTTTCCCTTATAGTTCATATTACGGACACCGCCTTACGGTAAAATTAAAGTAAGGGATTCGCGCCTAACAAATCCCTTGCCCCCGTCACAGGTCAGCAACCAGATTGGACGGTCTCACCCTGAACCTGAAACCGAGAAGCGGATGGATGGGGAAGAATCGCCCGCATCATTCAGGACGGCAATCGGCTCGGCCATACCCGGGCGATACATCTCGATTTCGAGGGCTGCCACCGCATCCGGGGCGGAGACATCGAGCCATGTGATCAATTGATCGCCCGCGCACCAGAATTTGCCGGGCCAGAAATCGAGCAGCCTTTGGTCAAGCACATTATTCTGGGCATCGAACACCTGGAGAGAATAGGTGTAATTCAGAGCCTGCGCTTCGGGCAGGGTCCATTGGAAGGTGATGCGGCCTGAGTCGAACGCATAACCTTGCAGCTTGACCCCATTGGCAAAGTTTGCGGGTGCAATTGCGCTGAGGGGTTGGGGCCAGTTCAGCGGCTGTTCGACAGCATAAATCGTATAGCTGCCTTCATTGGGTCTCAAGGCAATCGTCGTGGGATCGCCGATCTGATACAGCCCGTCAAAAAGCGTCGATTCCGGGGTGCGGGGCGTAAACACTGCTGCAAACGGGCCAGCCGGCAGCACCGCAAAATCCTGGGCGACGATGAGGTCGCGCGTGCAGGCCGCACTATCCCGCAGGAGGGATGACCACACCGAAGCGCCGCTCGCGGAAAGATCGACCCAGTCATCGCTGCCGATCAGGACGATGTCATCATACGCACGTAAAGCATCCTGAACGGGCCGGAGAAGCCGCAGCGAAGGGCCGGTGCCGAACTGCGAAGGCGTGTAATTGGTATCCAGGAAGTCATTGGCGCGCACATTGAAGAGACTCTGGGTGACGAAAATCAGGGCGAGCAAGGCATACAGGAGCACCTGCGCCGCCATACGGTTGGAAAACAGCCTCGCCAGCAGCCAATCCGCGCCCATTGCGATCAGCAGGCACAGGGCCGGGATGGTCGGCACGTAGTAATGCGGGAACACCGAAATCACGGGAATGGTGAACACGACGATCGAGACAAAAATCCACAGGAAAACCAGCACGGTGAGCCAGCGTTCCCGGGATTTCACAAAGGCCAGGATGCCGAGCAAGCCAAGTGCCCCAAGCAGCGTCCATACGATCGTCGGCACCCCGGCGGCAGCCAGCAGCGCCTCTTCAAGGCCGCGCGCGGAATACGACTCAAGGCCGAGTCCCGTCATGAGCCAGGCGATGTAGCCATACGGTTTGGCAAACTCGCGCAGCGATAAGTCACGCGCCGGGGCCTGAATGGAGGTAATCAAGGTGGGATCGGTCCCCAGTGCCTGGATAATCCCCAGCGCAAAGGGAATCATGGTCAGAGCCGCCAGGAAGACGCTGACTGCAACCGCTGTTTTCGACAGCCGCGGGCGGCCAACCCACAGCAGCCACAAATACACCGGCATATACATCCAGGCGGCAAAATGAATCTGCATGGCGATGACCAGAACCGGCAGACACAGAGCCTGCGCCCAGCGCTTACCCTCCACGAAACCCATCATTCCAAATAACAATCCCAACAGGAAGATGGGGGTATGATAATCCTGCGCCCAGATCCCGTGACTGTAGCCGACCGCCCAGGGGTTTACGGCGTAGGCCAGGCCCGCGATCAAGGCGACCCGCGCGTTGAGGTAGCGCCGCGCCAGATACCATAACAGGCTCACGCCCACAACGTTCAAAATGGCGATAAAGGCAGCGGCGAACAGCGGATCGCTGGAAAACAGATAAGGTATCGCCACGACATAGACCGTCATGGGTGAGTTTGGCAGCCGGGCCGAGGAAGGGATGCCGAGCAGCGGAATCGATTTACCCTCGACAAGATTCTGAGCCAGTGTAACAAGATCAGCCTGATCCTGGTGGTAATCGACCATTTCCGGGTGACTCAAGCGCAGAAAACCTGCCACCAGCATAATAAAAATCAGTGCCAGCAGATCATGCCAGTTCAGCGGTCTGGATTTTGCAAATGAAGACCCTGCTATCGACAAAGCCGGTACCCGCTTTCCCAGTTGAAAGGTGATTCAGATAAATTGTGTTGATGAGCATTCAGTCAAGGGTACAGCCCGCGAGGTTAACCCCACGCCAGACATAAATCGCATCATCCCAGAGCATCCTGGATGCTCACGACTTTTCCAAAATCCGCAAATCTAATAACTGGCAAACCAGGTGGCTCACGAAGACCTATCTTCGCCACACAAAACGTTGAAACACAAACACCCCACAGCAGAGTACGATGGAGACCAACGCCACACCGATCAGCGTCTCGGTCGCATACATATCCTGGCTGGTATCGACGCGCACGTTGGCATCCATCGGAGCCACTGTTGGAATCGGGGTGGATGTGGCCTCAAAGACCGGCAGCGCCACCATGGTCGGCGGCGGGGTAGCGGTCGGAACAAAGCCAAGTACCGTTTCGTCACCCAGTGTTCCGGGGCGATAAGCGTAATACACCTCCAGGTTGGAGCGGTCAGTGAACCAATCCTGGCGTATAAACCAGGTTAGATGGAGGTC
>JAIOHO010001161.1 GCA_019912905.1 Anaerolineae bacterium | reverse complement strand
TCATCAGGCATCTTGAATTCTCGAATCTGGAAAAACGATCTACTACAGCGGGTAGACGTTGATCCCCAGGGCGGTGGCGAGGGCGACCATCAGCGGGGCGATGACCAGTGCGGGCAGGAAGTTCGCCATGCGCGGGCGCTTGATGTCCAGCAGCGTCAGGCCCAGGCCGATGAGCATCAGGCCGCCGACCGCCGTCATCTCGTTGATCATCGGCGTCGTCATCACTTCCCCGATCAGGCTGCCGAGCAGCGCCAATCCACCCTGAAGCACCAGCACGGTAAGGATGCTGAAGCTCACGCCGATGCCAAGCGAGGCGGCGAAGGCCATCCCCGCGAACATATCCAGTACGCTTTTGATCGCCAACTGCTGGAAGCCAATCGGCAGGCCCATGCCATCCTGAATTGAGCCGACGAACGTCAGCGGGCCGATGCAGAAGACCAGGCTGGCGGTGACGAAGCCGGTGATGAAACGCGCGCGCGAGTCCTGCCCGGCGGAGTCGCCGCCCGCGAAACGCGTCTGGAGCCAACCGGCGAAACGTTCCAGCAGACCGTCCAGGTCGAGCAGTTCGCCGACGATCACGCCGATGACGATGCTCAGCAGCGGGATGATGACGTTGCCGGTTTCCCCGGCATTGCTGAAGCCGACGAACAGGGTCACGAAGCCCAGGCCGGTGATGACCGATTCCTGAATCTTCGCGCTCAGACGCTGGCCGATGAACAGCCCGATGGTGGTGCCGATGGCGACGGTGATGGCATTGAGGAGGGTTCCGCCCACGTGGTTTCTACCTTTTGGTGCAGCGCGAAAAATCGTTTCTCGTTTGTCAGGCGGGCCGGAGTCTAGCTCTTATAGGCGATGCTCAGGCCCTTGCCGACCGGCACGACGGTGTGATCGAAATCCGGCAGCGACTCGACCGCTGCCAGGTATGCCGCAATTTCCTGCGGGTGCGACAGCACGTTATCCGCCAGCACCAGCGCACCCGGCAGCAGTCTGGGCAGCAGCAGGCGCAGCTGCTCCGGCGCGCTGATCCGGTCAGCATCGAACAGGACAAAATCGAACGGCCCCGGTAATCCCGCGACGATTTCAGTGGCGTCGCCCGTGATCAGATCGACATAGTCCGACAGCCCGGCGCGGTTCAGGTTAGCGGCGGCCAGTGCGTGCTTTTCAGGCAGCCGTTCGAGACTGGTGATATGGCCCCCGGTGTGCCGGGCAGCCCAGGCCAGCCAGAGCGTGCTGTAGCCGTTTGACGTGCCGATTTCCAGCAGCGACTGGCAGCGGCGGCTGCGCACCAGGATGCTGATCAGGTGTGCCGTTTCCGGTTCGAGATTCCGCATCCGCTTCTGGTGGACTGGCTCGTGGGCGTCGTAATCACGCCCAGCTTGTTCGAGTTCGTTGAGAAGTTCACGAAGCGTCGGGTCCATGTCAGGTCCTTCACGCGGCTCAGGATCGGGTGCGCCGCAATCTTACCCCTGATAGGCGCGGCGCAACAGGGCAAACAGACGTAGATCCCAGAAGCGGCCTTCCTCGTAATACTGCTCGCGCTGGAGGCCTTCCGGCTGGAATCCCAGGTGCAGCAGCAGCCGGGACGAGGCCTCATTTTCGACCGTGCAGTCCGCTTCGATGCGGTTCAACTGCATCTGCTCGAAGCCAAAGGCGATCACGGCCCGCAGCGTTTCGCTCATGATGCCCTGTCCCCAGGAAGCCCGCGCCAGATCGTAGCCGACCGAGGCGCGCTGATCCTTGCGATGCCAGTAATTAAAGCCGCACATGCCGATGACGCGGTCGTTCCCGTTTTTCTGCGTGATGCCCCAGCGCAGTTCGTTTTTGTCGGTGTAGCCGTCGCGGATTGCCTGGATGAGCCGCCGCGCCTGGTCAATGTGCGTATAAGGCGCGCCGCTGTTGTAGCGCGTCACCTGATAATCGCTGCGGATGTGATACACGCCGATTACATCGTCCAGCGTGATGTCGCGGAGGATGAGCCGTTCGGTTTGCAGAGTGGGGAAAGTCGAAAAATCAAAGAGGTCAGTCAAGCAGAATAGCTCCAGGAAGGGTTCAAACCTCACAGGCCGTCATGAAAATGGGATTATTCTGCTTCATTTTCCCAATTCTCAATCGGGAGTCCTAAATCCACGAAGTCTTTCTCATTGGCTGTGACCAGGATGGCATTTCGGCGTAATGTAAAGGCAGCAATGAACAGATCCGCATCATTGATTGGATGTCCAATAGAACGGCGTTGTGCCCACAATTGCGCGGCTAAGTCCCAGTCTCCAAGCTGGTAATCTTGCCAATTAAATCCATCAAACAAGGCCTGCAATCGCGCTAACTGCGATCTCGCCCCTTTCGCTAACAGCCCACGCTTTACCTCGTGATAGACAAGTGGACAGCCAATGAGTACATCCTCATCACGTACGGTGGATTGAAAACGTAATCGAACTGAATGGTCATAGCGCAGCAATAAGGACATGATGTTCGTATCCAGAATAAAGCGCTTCATTCGTCATCAAATCCGAGATGGCGTTCCCCAAAATTCACCCGGTTTGCCTTGAGAAATTCATCAAACTCATCCCACCATTCAGCGGGCATGGCATTTTCTGGGTCTTGTTCCCATTCATCCAGTAGATCCAGAACTCGCTGTTTCTGGGAGGGCTTCGATTCCTGTACAGCCAGAAATTCATTCCACGCCGACAGGGGGATTTCCACGACCGGCTCACCATTTTCGTCGCGGGTGATACGAGCGGCTTGCTTCAAGTCCTGCAAATCGGTCATCAACTGGCTCCTGAAATCAAAACACGGGCAGCATCAACTACCCCTCATTATAGCGAGGTTTTGGGGGGACTTCAGGGGAAGACTAGACCGACTGGGCGTGGATGTCGTCAATGAGTGTGCTGAGCTGCATGGCCTCGTTATAGACGCTGTCCAGATAATCGCGCTGCTCGGCGTTGAGAGGACTTTCGGTGTCGGTCAGCAGCAGCTCGGCAGAATTGATACACAGGCTGAGTGGGCGAATCACGTCATGCCGCCATTGGTTCCACACGGCTTCGCCCCCCTGCGGAATCTCGTAATACAGGCGCTCGGCCAGGGTCAGCGAATCGTACATAGCCCCCAGAAGCTGGCGCTGCTCGTCGCTGCCCGCTTTGCGGATCGACGGCCACACTGCTTCCAGGGATTTTTTGATGTTCTTCACGTGGACAGGCAGATCGGCTGTGGACATAAGATTTTGCAATCCCGTTTTCAGAAACGTTCTCTTCTAGTGTACCCTGTTCTTCAAAATGTGTTCAGCTTGTCCCCACTTCGGTTAATGTGAGGATGACTCCCCGAACAGGTCGTCCACCACGTCGAGCAGGTCGTAGCTCGTGGCGTAGACATGTTGGAGCAGTTGGCACTGGCGGGGGGTGAGCATGTCGTCCGCATTGTTCAGCAGCAGTTCGGAAAGTCCCATCACATCGCGCAGCGGGGCGCGCAGGTCATGGACCAGCAGCGCCGATTCCTCATGCGACAGGGCCTGTCGTTCCGCCTGATCGAGCCGCAGGGCGAACTGGCCGACGGTCTGAACCAGGGCTTCCAGGTCATCGCGGTAGCCCAGCGCCCCCGGGCCAGGGTCCTGGGCCAGCAGCATGTGGGCCTGTTCGATCAACAAATCCATCAGGGTGCAAAGCTGCTCGTAGATCAGGTTCAGATGCGTGTGCATGCGTTCGCCTTATTGTGGTTGTGGTCTCTGACTCCTGTCTCCATTCTATGCCATCCCGTGCGCAACAAAACGTAATATTACGGGATTGGGTAGAAATTCACACAATTGGGTTCGATGCCGTTCGCGTATCGCTAGCGCAGCCGCCGGTCGGTGTCGCCGGTGCCGAGTGTTTTACGAATGCGGCTGGTCGTCGCCGGCGAGAGATTCTCGAACGAGGCGTAAAAATCTTCGTCGTAGGTGCGCGGCCTGATGACCACCGGCATGGGGACGGCGTGGCCCATGATGATGGCCTGCTGCTTGGTATCGAGCCGGGCCAGGACTTCGCGCAGGCCGCCTGCACCGCTGATGCCGTTGAGCACGGCGTTGATGTCGCGCTCGTTATCCAGCAGGGCGGTGACGCGCGTGCCGACCTGACTCATGACTTCCTCGTCGATGGCGCTGGGCCGCTGATCGACCACCAGCAGCGTCACGTTGTACTTGCGCATCTCGCGGGCGATGATGCCGAACGTCGTCTGATTGGCGATTTTGGGGTCCAGGAACTTGTGCGCCTCCTCGATGGTGATCAGCAGCTGCGGCGGTTCGTGGGCCGCGTCGCCGAGCGCTTTCTCCATGTGTTCGACATAGGCTTCGTGGATGCGGCGCGTCAGGTAGTTGGCGACCAGCATGTAGGCATCCAGCGAATTGCCGTAGCGCCCGAATTCCAGCACCACGCTTTTCTGCTGATCGACCAGGATGCTGATGATCTGCTTGACGCTGTCGGGCGGCGCCTCGGCCACCAGGAAATCCCAGCGCTCGAAGCGTTCCATGCGCCGCTGCACGGCAATGAGCGTACCGCTGGCGATAGTCGTGTTCATTTCGAGGTCTTCGATGTCGTCCGGGTCGCCCTTGAGCAGGCGGCGAATCCAGCCCTTGCCCCAGCGCTTGCTGAGCGTATGGATGGCGTCGATCATGGCATCGGAGAAATTCATCGTCACCCGAAGCTGCTCCAGATCCTCCGGCTCGACTTCGTCGTAGCCGAGCTTGACCTCGAAGTCGAACTTGGCGTTGCGCCGCCGCGACGATTCGGCATCAAGGGTCAGGATGGTCACCTTACTGTCGAACAACTGCTTGAGGCCCTTGACGCTGTAGCCGTTTTCGCTGGTGATCTGCCAGCCGTAGTCGTTGTGCATGTCGAAGATCAGGCTGACGCCGACGCCCTTATGGATCAGCCCGGCCAGCAGCACGCGCGTGAGGAAGCTCTTGCCCGTGCCGCTCTTACCGAACACGCCGACCGAGCGCTCCACCAGCCGCCGCAGATCGAGGTTGATGCGCGTGTGTTCCAGTTCCAGCGGCGCGCCGACGTGAAAGTGAGTCGCATCTTCAGTGCCGAACACGTCGTTGACATCCTCGGCGGAGGCGCTGAACACCGGCATGAAGTGGCTCGGAATGGTCTTGACCGGTTTGGGTGCGCCGTCCAGTTCGATCGACAGCATGGGCGCAACGTGGACCGTGCCATAGGCGACCGAACCGCTGTAGATGGCGCTGAGGAAGTCATCCCCGGCGACGTTGGGCGGGTCGCTCTGGATAGCCGGATTGGTGCTGTCGAGCGTGACGTCGTTGATCATGCAGAAGAAGCGCTTGTGCGTGCCATGCACCACCACGTAGCGCCCCACCGCCAGGTCTTCGATGCTCACCAGCGGGTCGAGCTTGACGACCAGCCCCTTGCTCAGCGAGCCGCCGACCACCACGCCCAGCCGTTCGATTCCGGTCTGGTAGGCGGTCGGGTCGTTGCGCGGGAACCACTGGTCGAGATTTTCAGCATCAGTCATTGTGTTGCTCCGTTAACGATAAAGACGAAAAAGATTTAACGCAAAGACGCGAAGGCGCAAAGAATGCAAAGAAATAAGGTTCATATATTCGAGTAACCAAGTTTGTTGAGCAGTTTCATGATTGCCAATTCGTAAGCCTCGGCGCTCTCCGGATTGACAATAATCGCATTGTTCACACTCAGTCTAGGAAGCAGGGCTTTGATTTCAGCGGCATCCGTACCAAGCTCGTCAGAGAGTTCAGCGCCCACAGAGTACCTATTATGGCATATGGGAATGATGACGGTATCGCTGTGGTCGGCTTCATCCAGTGCCCAGCGAATTTCATTCCGTACGTATATTGAACCTAACGACTTTGGCCCGAGCAGGCACACAAAATAACGGCTTTGCCGGACTCTTTCTTCAAGCTGTGCGTGCCATTTGTCACCAGGTTCAAGGAGCTTGTCGATGAACACACCGATATTGCTATCCACCAGCTTCAGACGCGCCTCGATAAGTAGGCCAAATGCACTGCTCTCACCGCGCTTGTAAGAAATAAAAACGGATGAGGGAGTTGCTGGGTGGCCCAGTAAGGAAAACGCCTTTTCTGTTATATCGTAATAAGCTTCTCCCTGATTGAGATAGCTAGCGCTTGTACTCCTCGCCAAATATCCAAAAGATGTCAACAAATGTACTGAATAATGATTTGGGGAATCACCCCATTTGGGCTTAAGCCCATTGTTTAGACCATTATCAGCAATGATTCCTTCTTGCTCGGCATTAATGACTTTCAGATGGGCCGTCCATCTTTTTTGTGCTGCGCCAAATGCTATGTCCCGCGCTAGCGCATGAATCTTCTCAATCGGATCATCCGGTACAGGTAACTCCAGCGGATTTTCCATTTCTTTTCCCTCTGCGCCTCTGTGCCTTTGCGTTGAATCTCTTTTCTTTTCGACTTTTACGCTGCCGCATACCCCATCACGGTGAAATTCGCGGCGAACTGCGGCTGCGGATCGGCGCGGACCGCGAAGTCTCCGAATCCAGCCTCAGCCATCAACCGTATCAGGTCGCCGCCGGAATAGGGCCTACACTCCGGCGTACCCCAGGTGCCATCCGAGTTCGCGCCCCATTTCTCTTTGGGGAGAATCGTCAGCGCCAGCAGGCCGCCCGGCTTGAGCACGCGCCGGATTTCGCGCAGCGCTGCCAGCGGGTCCGGCCAGAAGTAGATGCTGTGGATGCTGAAGGCTTTGTCGAACATGGCATCCTCAAAGGGCAGACGCGCGGCATCGCTTTCGCGCAGGTCCACTCGACCCTGGCGAATCGCGGCAGCATTGCGGCGGCGCGCGGTGTGCAGCATGGCTTTCGAGAAATCGACCCCGGCTATCCGGCCTGCGGGGACGCGCCGGGCAAGCTCCTGCACGGCAAACCCCGGCCCGAAGCCGACTTCGAGAATCCAATCCCTCGGCTGAGCGTCGAGCAGGTTCACCGTCCATAGATTTTCCGGCTGGTGCTGCGCCGCCATTTTGCCCCCAATCCAGCGCCCCACCAGGCCGCTCGGACGCCCGTACTGGCCGTCGATGTACTTCTGGAACATCCTCATTTCTGCCCTCTGCGTCTCTGCGACTTTGCGTTGAATCATTTGTCTTTTACCGCTTCAGCTTATCGACATCGACCTTGCGATACAACCGCTCCCACGGTCCGCTGGCTCCCGGTGGACGACCCTGCGCATGGCGAATCCCGGCCTCGCGGCGGCGGCGCTCGAAGACCGCCAGCGGCACGCCCAGGTAAGCGGCGGCTTGTTCGCGGGTGAGCAGCAGCGCCCGGTGTGCGGCAGCATCGAGGCACAGTTTGGCCGGATCGAAATAGCGCGGGATGAAGGACTGCTCGAAGGGGCACGGCTCCGGCACAATCAGCCCCTGCTCCAGCGCTGCCGCAAATTCGACCGGGGTCAGGCCGGAGCGACTCAGGGCTTCCGCGCGGTCTACAAAGCCGCGATCCGCCGCCCACTGCGCCGCCTGTTCCCGCAGTGGAATCTCTGCTGTCCGTCCGCGCTCGTCAAGCCGCGTCTCATATTCCGCCAGCGCCGCCTTGAGCAGTGCCCGCATCTCCGCCAGCGGATCGACGGCTCCACTGATCCAGCCCTGGCTTTCGATCAGGCCAATCAGAAACTGGGCGCGGTCGGCTTTGCGGGTGGCATAACGCGCCGAGTCTTGCAGCGAGGCGACGATGGGGTTGGGTCGATAGGGCAGGCCCCGGCGCAGCACCCAGGGTGGCGGCTCGTTGCCCCAACTGAGCGGCATCTCATCGCCCGGTTTCCAGCCCTGGCCGTGCAGCCGGATGTGGCAGGTCTGGCACAGAAACATCAGGTTGTCATCGGCGCAGTTGGGCGGGAAATGATCGAGGTGATGGACGTGCCCGACCAGGGGCCGCCCGTCCTCATCGGTGAATTCCCGCGCCGTGTTGGTGGCCGGGTCGAATGTCAGGCCGCAGATTTCGCAGGTGTAATTGGCCCGCTGGCGGATGCGCGCCTGAATCGCGCCGCTGATCCACTCCGGCGGGTAATTAACGTTCGTTGCCATGCTTGAAGTTCCCTGTCACCTTCGCCATGAGCAGTTGGGCCTCGTGCGCGTCTAATCCGTCAATCTCCGCCAGAAATTTGCCAGCCCGTCTGTCTTTCAGCGTCATCACCTGCTTGCGCTGCCAGTAAATGAACACCTTAGCGTCTTTGGTCACTTCATAATCAAAGATGGCTTCTCGCAGTCGGCCTCGCTTATCCACGCTGCCCATTATGCCCCCGGTCTGGCTTTGCTCATTTCTTTGCGTCTCTGCGCCTTTGCGTTGAAAATCCTTTATCCCCGGTCAGACATTGCCGGGTTCCAGCAGCGCGATGCGATAGGGGTAGAGTTCGGCGCGGAACTGCCTGAGGCGCACGGCGGGATCGCTCAGCATGATTTCGCGGGCGGCGACCTCGTTTTCGGCCTTAAAGATGATGATGCCAAAGCTGCTGTAGCCCGTGTTCTGGGTGCGCCCCGCCAGGATCAGGATACCCTTTCCGATCAGGTCGTTCAGGTAATCGAAATGCTGCTCGGTGATCCCGGCTTCTTCCGGCGTGGGGCCTTCGGTCAGCATCTCCGGGCGCACCGGTTGAATGCGATAAAGCCACTGCTGCAAGTCTGCCATAATTTCCTCATCCTCTCCGCTGGGCGCGTGATTGCGTTGGCTCGTTTACGGCCTCATCAGCGCCAGCACATGTGACAGCCGCTTCAGATCGCCCGACAGCAGGCGCGAAATATGACGCCCGGCGCGCACCATAAAATCCTGGCGCTGCTCCTCGGGAAAGGTCCACATGGCATAGCGCAGTGCGGTCGCCAGCAGATCATCCGATGGCACCTCCGAGGCATTCAGCACCAGCCGGAGGTAATCGGCGCTGTGGTTGAAGGCGCGCACTTCTTCCGTGCTGCACGACTCCACGTCCGACAGGCTCAACGGCGGGCGCGGCGGCAGGCTGTGGACGATGTAGCCGTGGTCGCTGAAACCGACGCTCAATACGCGGATGGTGACCGGCACCATGCGGTTGTTACGCTGGTCGAGCAGGGTGTTGATGTGCACGCCTTCGGCCATCACCAGTTCCGTGACCAGTTCGTCGCTCTCGATTTCAACGGCGAAGATCAGGCCGTACACCCACAGGCCGGGGCTGTTGGCGACCGGGGCTTTGACCAGCGCGCCAAAATCGTGCTGCCGGTCGATCTGCGAGCTGTGCGTGCCGCAGTCGAACCCGACGGTGCTGGCCCGCAGCACCCGCCCGACAAGTTTGCGTTCTTCATCTGGCATGACTGGAATCCCCTCTGCGAATACGCCAACGCTCTTGCATCCCTGTTGGAGTATGAGTTTTTCTGCCTTTTATGGCCCTCACCCCAAGCCCCTCTCCCTCAGGGCGAGGGGCTTCCTCCACCATTTTTCTCCCTTCTCCATGCGGGAGAAGGGCCGGGGATGAGGGCGAAAGCAGTTCAACTCAGTGCTCCTCGGACGATCTCAAAATCCCTGTCGATGATTTTAACTCCGGTTGACCGAGTGGGTATCGAAGCGCCGCCGGTCACTCTTGAGTAGAAATTTGCTGCGGCTCTTGGCCGAATTATAGAGCGAATCGACCGGGATATCGGTGGTCAGCCGCAGTTGGGTCTTGATCATTTCTTCGAGCTTGCGCTGGTCATCCTTGCTGACGACGGCCAGTTCGTGGGCGCGTGTCAGGACATAGGGGTACGGGTTGCGGCCCTGCACACGGCACTGGGCCAGCAGCAGCGCGTGCAGTTCGTCCACGGCCTGCTTGTGACGCGCCACCCACACGGGCACATCGACGCGGACGATGCTGGGAGTAAAGGTGCTGCCCACGTTCAGATAAAAGAAGGCGATCTCATAATTCTCCCCGCGCTCCTTAAACTCCAGGTTGCGCGGCGAGTTCTGCACCATCAGGGCCGAGCGTTCGCCCGGTTCCAGGATCAGGCGGAAGAACTGGGCATCACGCAGACCCTCCAGGTCCCCGGCAGGCGATCCGTGCTGGCTGTCCCGCAGGGCGGCTTCGTTTTCCAGGCTGAGCAGGTACAGCAGGCGGATAAAACGCTCGCCGC